>JAWSUX010000590.1:0-2712 GCA_033852215.1 Colwellia sp.
TTTGTAGTTTTTTATAATGTTGTCTATCTACTTCACCTGCGTTCTGCCATTGGCTTTGTAGTTTATTTAACTGCCCATCAAGGCTTTTAAAATCAACGACTTGACTTTCTTGCATTTCAGTTAATGTAGAGAGTAATTTATTCGCTTCAATTATAATATTTTCTCGCGTAGCTAAATGCAATGCACGTAACTTATCTTGCTCGGCATAAAACAATCGACAAGGCGCGAAGGCTTCTTCACAAGCTTGATTAAATTGTTCATTAAGCTGTTGATCTATTTCATCATCAGCATGTCCTAAAGAATTCCACGTTTGGCGATACTGTTTTACTTTATTTGCTTGCTCTGTTGGATTATCCAAAGGTGTCGTAACTAACGTATTAATTTCCTCAAGCAATTCTTTTTTACGCGGGGTAGCAATATAATTTTCCCAGTCACTTAACTCGGCTAGTTTCTTGCCAACGCTGTCAAAATCTCGCTGTAAGTGTTGCTGCTGTGAATCACAAAGAAATGAAAAGTTTTCTTTTACACCTGAAAATAGACCAAAACAAACCTTATATTTACCCTGCTCTGTTAAGCGTTTAATGTCGTTCAATTTTTTCTTTTGTTGAAAGAACACATTTTTTTGCTCATTTTGCAGAGGTTTTAGACCTGACTGCCAAAGGTTAGTAATTTCTTGTTGAGCTGTTTTAATTGATTTAGGTAACATGCCATTGGTTTTATTTTCAATCGCACGCCAATCGATCAACCATTGACTATACACACGCATACGTTCATTCAGTTGAGCTAAATTTTCTGGTATGGTTAATTGTGAAATACTCAAAATAAGTGCAGTTGCTTTACTAACCGACTCAGCAATATCACCTAACTGACCTAACTTTGCCGATAATTGCTCAATTTGTTCGATAAAAACAAATTGTTCTTGTGCATTTAATACGCTCACACGCACTTTCTCTGACAGGGTGATTAATACTGCATTAAATTGCGCTTCATCAAGTGATTCATTTTCAAATACTGCCGTAGTTAGCAGCTGATTTTGTACATGAAGTGCTTGGCTAAAGTTAACTTTTGCTTGCTGTTTGTCATACTGGAGTTTATCGGCAATTTTTTGCTGTTCAAATGCTTCAACTTTACTGGCAAAGGTTTTTTCTAATTGTTCATTAATACTGTCATATTTAAGGTGAAGTAATTGCTGCTGCTCAAGTGTTAAGTAGCTGAACTCTTCTTGTACAAGTTGCCATTCTTTATCTAATATTAATTTTTTATTTTGAAAAATACCGTAATCAAGATTATCTTTTAAGGCCAATAATTTAGATAGAATAAGTTGTGCTTGTTTGGTTAATACTAACGGCTTTTGCTCTATTTGATGAATATCATTCAGCTGTGTAGTTATCAGTGCTGAAACTTTATCATTGCAAGATTTCTTAAGTAGTTTTTCTAATAACTTAACTTCATCAACTTTTTTTAACAAGTGTATTTGTACTGATTCATCTTGTTTTTGAGTAAAAGTATTAATTAAAAATTGGCTGCTATTATTTTTTTTATTATGGTTAAGGTTACTAATTTTTCTGCTGTTGATTTGCTCAAACAAGGAAATAATGAGGTCGCTTTCTTTCTCATGGGACAAACATTGTTCTAACAACGGCAAACTCAATTGCTCACTCGATAAGAACTTTTTCTTCTGCTCGGCAGTTAACGTTATCGCGTGTGAATCAACTAATATTTTTTCAATTTGTTTAGCTGCGAAAGTTCTAACTTTTTCCGATGAATTACTATTTTCGGTTTGTACAAACACATCAAAACTTTGTAATTTAATTAACGCGGCGCGGCGTACTAAATCGCTATCATCATCATTAATCATCGAGACTAATATGCCATGGTGCTCATTATTATTAAGTTGTAACTCGTCGTTAATCGCAGTGATACGCAAAGTACTATCTTGGTGTTGCCATTTCGGTTTTTTTTTAAATAAAGAAGAAAAAATCATGTTGTTAATCACATTTAATAGGAAGAAATATTCAGTTTAATTTATCTGCATTCGCTAACAATGTTAGCCAATACAAGTGAGTTAAATTTGATCATTACTAAAGTAAGCAATGTCAGCCGCGCTTGGTTTTACACAAGGAATGATTTCCTCACTACGCTTATCTACGTTGACATTGCTAGGGAACTCAGCTTTTAACTGACGTTTGTTTTTTTCAACAATTTGACCATCACTACCAATACTTAACATTTCATCGCTATTTTCGTGCGTTGCTTGGTAAGCCATAATAAGTTGTAATGCTGTAGCACGCTGCGCTTTATCAACAGCAGTGCCTTCAGGCCATTTGCCTGTTTCAGCAGCACATTTTAAACGTACATACATGTCATTAGACATAGTGTTAATAGTGTTGTGTAAATCCATAAAAATTGCCTAAAATAAAAAAGTTTAACAACCAATTTCATGATTGGTTATGTTTTATGCTTAGATATAAGTAGCATAATACGAATAATTATATAAAGAATAAAACCAATGACTGTGCTGGCCATAGCAGTATTATGCTGCCATGAACCGGGTAAAACATTATCCCAAAACATAAAGAGGAAACCGCCACAAAATAACAACATGGCGAAGAAAGAATAATTCATTAACCGCTGAGCTTGTTTGATGCGATTAACCCGAGCTAAACTTTCCAATTGGTCTTTATCAAGTGCCGTTAACGATATATTGCAATG
>JAWSUX010000591.1:0-582 GCA_033852215.1 Colwellia sp.
AGCTAGCGATAACTTTAGCTAAAATTATAAATTAATTACAACTTTGTTGATAGCTTTTACTGTTGAAGTGATCACTCTATTAGAACGCGTATTTTTTACTCTTATTTGATCATTGATATTACCAGAACTTAACGCGATCCCTTTAGTTTTAATACTGAAGTTTTCTGATGAAGCGGTTATCGTCACGGTATCGCCTTTACACACGACACAAATAGATTTTCTACTAATAGTTCGTCCTTTCGCAATTCTTTTTTTAGCTTTAGCACCTAAAACAATCTTTTTATCTTTTAATTTTTCGCCGCGTATTTTGTTGCTAGCAATGTATTGTATTTCTATATTATCGTTAGTGAGTATTCTACCTTTAAGTATCGTGTTTTTTGCGATAAGTACTGGTAGGGTTATTTCTATTTTTGCAGGTAAGTAAAGGTTCCATGGCGTTGAATCATCACAATATATTTTAATATTGAGGTTTCTACCCTTGTGATTTTCAGGTATATTCGCTTGCAGTGGTACTTGGCAGGGGTTAATGACTATTCTAGGATCGAGCGTAGCGACCTTAATAATGACTTTACCTTCTTCGGG
>JAWSUX010000123.1:0-4958 GCA_033852215.1 Colwellia sp.
GTAGTTATAAGCTTAAATTACGAATTTAAGCAGTCCGTAGCCATTTATCAGTTTTTATTATTATATTTAAGAATAATCTTTGCTTATTATCACTTATTTTCTCTAGCCTGCTCACCCGTTTGACCAAATCGGCGCTCTCGTTGATCAAAACAAGTTATGGCATTTTTAAACTGCGTTTCATCAAAATCAGGCCATAAAACTTCAGTAAAATAGAGCTCAGCATAAGCTGCTTGCCAGAGTAAAAAATTACTAATACGGAAATCGCCTCCGGTTCTGATCAATAAATCAAGAGGAGGTAAATCAGCTAAACAGGTTTGTTGATGTAAAGTATTTTCGTCTATATCTTCAAGTAACATGTCACCATATTTCACTTGATTTGCCAGTTTTTTTGCTGCTTGGGCAATATCCCAACGACCACCATAATTTGCTGCGATAGATAAAACTAAACCAGTATTTTTAGCCGTTAGTTTTTCTGATTTATCAATACTTTGTTGTAACTTATTTGAAAACCGACTTAAATCGCCAATCACGTTAAAACGAATATTATGCTTATGCAAACGTTTTACTTCTTTAGTCAGCACATACATAAACAAATCCATTAACACGCTAACTTCTTTTGCTGGTCGCTGCCAATTCTCGCTGCTAAAAGCAAATAATGTTAATGCTTTTACTTCTGATTTTCGAGCACTCGTAACAACAGCTCGTACTGATTCAACCCCAGCTTTATGCCCCGCTACGCGATTTTTTCCTTGCATTTGTGCCCAACGACCATTGCCATCCATAATAATGGCAACATGCTGAGGTATTTTTTTAACCTCTTGATCTTTTTGTTGAACTAATGTTTCGCTATTTTCCACTGATAATGCATCCATTAATTATTTACACCCGTTACCAATAATAGAAAAACTCAGAGAGAATATTGGATGGTAACGGACATATCACAAGGCCGAGCGCTTAAAATATAAAAACGCCTGTAAGTTTACATTTCTTACTTGGCGTTTTATACAGCAGAAAAATTATATTTCCATCAACTCTGCTTCTTTTTTAACAAGTAATTCATCTACTTGTTTAACAAAAGTATCGGTAATTTTTTGGATGTCGTCTTCAGCTTGGTGGTGTTCATCTTCACTAATTTCTTTTTCTTTTAACAAGCTTTTAAAATCAGAATTTGCATCGCGGCGAATGTTACGAACAGCCACTTTTCCGCCTTCGGCTTCAGCACGAACAACCTTAACAAGATCCTTACGGCGCTCTTCGGTTAACGGTGGTAATGGAATGCGAATAAGCGTGCCATTTGATTGTGGGTTCAAACCTAAGTCAGATTTCAAAATTGCTTTTTCTACAGCACTGATCATACCTTTATCAAAAATGGTAATAGATAGATTACGTGCATCTGGTACTGAAATATTACCTACTTGGTTAAGTGGTGTTTCCATTCCGTAATAATCAACAACAATATTATCAAGTAACGATGCATGTGCACGACCTGTTCTAATTTTATTTAGACTGCTTTTTAAAGATTCAATACTTTTGGCCATACGCTCTTGTGCATCTTGTTTAATTTCATCTATCACGTTGTTCTTCCTAAATATCTAATTTACTTATATAAATGGCAATCTAATAACGATCACATACTGAGAATTATTTACGGTTTGTTACTTAATTTACGACTCTATTGGATGACAAATAACAGTGCCTTCACTTTCACCCATGATAACGGATTTTAGTGCACCAGGTTTGTTCATATTGAAGACACGAATAGGCATACTATGATCTCGAGCCAAAGTAAATGCAGCCAAGTCCATTATTTTTAATTCCTTATCTAATACTTCATCATAAGTTAATTCACTATAAAGTTCTGCATTAGGGTTTTTAACTGGATCTTCTGAATAAATACCATCAACCTTAGTCGCCTTTAATACAACGTCTGCTTCAATTTCAACGCCGCGTAAACAAGCCGCTGAATCTGTAGTGAAAAAGGGATTACCTGTACCTGCTGAAAAGATAACAACACGACCTGATTTTAATAAACTAATGGCATTTGCCCAGTTATAACGTTCACAAACACCCGCTAGATCAATAGCAGACATTAAACGAGTATTAACAAATGCACGGTGCAGTGCATCACGCATAGCTAAACCATTCATCACGGTTGCTAACATCCCCATTTGGTCGCCAACAACACGATTCATGCCTGCTTCTGCAAGCCCTGCACCACGAAATAAATTCCCACCACCAATAACAAGACCGACCTGAATATCCATTTCAACTAATTCTTTAATTTCTTGCGCCATGCGATCAAGAATTTTAGGGTCAATACCAAAACCTTCATCTCCCATTAGTGCTTCGCCACTAAGTTTTAAAAGGATTCTTCGATAAGCAGGTTTTAAATTGGTTGTCATAGGGAGACATTCCTGTAGTGTGGTTAGGTAATAATTCTTAGTAAAAAGCCAAGGTCTAAATAGACCGCCGATATTTTAATACGTTTAGCGCGCTATCGAAAGCCTAAACTGAAAAAAGACAACTTTATTACTGAGTTATTTTTCATCAAACAAAAAAAGGTATAAAAAAACGCTTATATTGACAATATTCAATATAAGCGTTTTAAGAAGTGCTTTTGTAACTTAAGTTACGTCTAACAAGCAGTCATTCGTTTAAATAAAACGAATTAAGCTTTAGCTGCAGCGATTTGTGCTTCTACTTCAGCGGCAAAATCTTCTTCTTTTTTCTCAATGCCTTCGCCAACTTCTAAACGAATGAAAGAAGAAACAGTAATGCCTTTTTCTTTTAATACTTCGCCAACAGTTTTCTTAGGTTCCATGATGAAAGCCTGACCAGCTAAAGATACTTCGCCAGTAAATTTACGCATACGACCAGTAACCATCTTTTCAGCGATTTCTTGTGGTTTGCCTTCATTCATAGCGATATCAATTTGAATCGCTTTTTCTTTTTCAACAACTTCGCTTGGTACATCTTCAGGAGAAAGATATTCAGGCTTACTTGCTGCAACGTGCATTGCAATGTGCTTAAGTGATTCAGCATCACCTTCACCCGCAACAACTACACCAATAGTAGCACCGTGACTATAAGACGCTAAAGCAGCACCTTCAACATATTCAACACGACGTACGTTGATATTCTCACCAATTTTAGTCACTAAAGTGATACGTTTCTCTTCAAATTGCGCTTGTAACTCGGCAATTGTTGCTTTTGAAGCAAGAGCAGCATCAGCAACTTCGTTAGCAAAACCTAAGAAGTTATCATCTTTTGCTACGAAATCAGTTTGACAGTTAACTTCAACTAAAGCAGCAACGCCGTTAGCCGTTTTAATTAAAATAGCACCTTCAGCAGCGATATTACCTGCTTTTTTAGCCGCTTTAGCTTGACCGTTCTTACGCATATTTTCAATCGCAAGTTCCATGTTGCCTTCAGCTTCTACTAAAGCATTTTTACAATCCATCATGCCCGCAGCTGTGCGTTCACGAAGTTCTTTAACCATTGCAGCAGTAATTGCCATGAGTTAATTCCTCTGTTTTCAGTTATCCCCATTTTAATCCAAAGCGTTAGCCTGACAAAATGGGCATAAATAGTAAATTGGGATGTCACAAAAGCATGACAATAAAGACATACTTTTGTGAAAACGAAATGTTGTACTAAATTACACTCTTCAATGAAGAGTTGTAATTATTCAGCTTCAACAAAAGCGTCTTTTTCAGCTTGAACAACAATATTTTGCTCACGACCGTTTAACACAGCGTTAGCAATTGCGTCACAGTATAAAGTTACCGCGCGGATAGCATCGTCGTTACCAGGAACAATGTAATCAATGTTATCTGGGTTTGAGTTAGTATCAACAACAGCAATTACTGGGATACCTAAGTTGTTTGCTTCTTTAACAGCAATATGTTCGTGATCAGCATCGATGATAAAGATAGCATCAGGTAAGCCACCCATGTTCTTAATACCACCTAAACTTTTATCAAGTTTTTCCATTTCACGAGTACGCATTAACGCTTCTTTTTTAGTTAATGCTTCAAAAGTGCCGTCAGAGCTTTGCGCTTCAAGATCTTTTAAACGTTTGATTGATTGACGAACTGTTTTCCAGTTAGTCAACATACCACCTAACCAACGGTGATTAACGAAGAATTGATCAGATTTGATTGCTGCATCTTTGATTGCATCACTTGCAGCACGTTTAGTACCAACAAATAAAACTTTACCTTTCTTAGATGAAACATTGTTTACAAATGCAAGTGCATCGTTAAACATAGGAACAGTTTGTTCAAGGTTGATGATATGAACTTTATCACGTGCACCAAAAATGAATGGTTTCATTTTTGGGTTCCAGTAACGAGTTTTGTGACCGAAATGAACACCTGCTTTAAGCATATCGCGCATTGAAACGTTTGACATTGTATTTCCTTTATATTGGTGGGGTTAAGCGTTCATACATCCAATATACACGACTCTTTTTGCGATAACTCTGCTTTAAGTAAGCAAATAATCAGCTGAGCACCCCGGTATACCTATGATAGATGTATGTGAGTTTTATAATAATGGCCACAATTAACTAAGCATAAACTTGAACTAATTGTTAACCGATTTAATTGCGACTAAAAGAAAGTTTTATTTTGGTTATAGCCAAAATAAAGCATACT
The DNA here is from genome assembly GCA_033852215.1 of Colwellia sp. Taxonomy (GTDB): domain Bacteria; phylum Pseudomonadota; class Gammaproteobacteria; order Enterobacterales; family Alteromonadaceae; genus Colwellia. The sequence continues at coordinate 4,659 of JAWSUX010000123.1, forward strand.
GTATAGAACATACTGTAAAATTTAGCGCGGCACTTTATAACATAAAATAAAATAATTAGCGAGATAAAAAAGAAAAACCCGTATGATATTTTATCGGTTTTTGTATGATTAGACTGGGATATTATTGCTAAGCAAGGTAAAATCACTGCAAATTAGCTAGAAATTTAATGATAGGATAACCATGGCAAGCGAATTATTCTTTATTTACGATACTCACTGCCCTTGGAGTTATGTAACAACCCCTTTGGTCAAAGCTATCCAACAAGCATTTCCAGAGATTAATATAAATTTATGGCATAG
>JAWSUX010000592.1:0-417 GCA_033852215.1 Colwellia sp.
GATTGCTTGCTATGTAAAACAAAACCACGTTGCTGACCTAAAGGGCCGCCAGAAAGTACTAATTGCTCTAGGCTGTTGTCAGTATCTTCACTTGGATCCGTACTGAGCTTTACTTGCTCTTCTTTAGCGCCTTTCTTTTTTGACTTGTCCGCTTCGTCGTCAATTTGTTTGAGTAAGTCAGACAGTGTGATATTAACGGGCAAGTTGATGATTAAGCCCATTGCGCCTTCGTCGTTATGCTCACAAATATAAGTGACGGTTTTATTAAAATAGGGATCGCCAAGTGATGGCATGGCGATCAACAATTGATTCTCTAAACTTTTCATCTTCATCCTTTTAGTCGGTTAGCGTTTAGTTTTAGCTACATTTACACTTGAGCTGATTTTATGATTATTTACCTAATACCTAATACCTAAT
>JAWSUX010000124.1:0-4482 GCA_033852215.1 Colwellia sp.
CACTACTTGAAAAAGTTATTCCTTTAATCAGACAAACATTACAAAGCTATGAAGGCATTGTCGGCTCTATTAATTTAATGGATAAACGCAGAATACTTTCAATGTTTGCCAAACAACCAAAGGGTAGTGCAAAGCATCAAGTGATGAGTGACGATGACATAAGTAAATTAGTCAAGGTACAACAAGCAGCCAGCTGGACTGTTGTTGGCAGTATTTACGGCAGTAAAAATGTTGTTAACGCGGTAAAAAATGAAATAAATATTCTTTTCAAACAATTACCTTGTAAGCGTGTTTACTCAAACAGCCCCAGCATTGTTACTGCTAACAAAATTATTAATTTATTACCGCGCTGGTTTATTAAAAAAATTCCTTCGCTAACAATGATGAGCGACCAGCTTAATTCATTTAACAAAGGTAAAGAAATTATGCTTGGCAAACCAAATAAAGTAGCGCTAAAACTTGCTTATTGGCGTCATAACGAAGCAGAAAGTTTTACCAATGAATCGTTATCTCCAGGCCAAGATGGTTGTGGTTTACTTTGGTATGCGCCACTAATTACCATGAAAGCGAATAAAATGCGTGAATTTGTTAATTTTGTTCGAGCAACCTGCCCCAAATTTAATATCGAACCTTTTATAACGTTCACTAATTTAAGGCATGATTGTGTTGATAGCACCATTCCAATCGTCTTTGATTTGAGTAATCCTATCGCTGTTAAAGATGCGCATGATTGCCTCAAAGAATTAGTGACTGAAGGTTTAAAAAAAGGCTTTGTTCCTTACCGTCTTAATATAGATCAACAACAATGGTTATTAAACAAAGATAATGATTTTTGGAAAACAGTAGATCAATTAAAAAACACCTTAGACGGTAACAACATTCTGAGCCAAGGGCGTTATAACCCCAGATAACCACAATAAGCTCTAACTCAAAAGTGTTTCTCCTCATCTCGTTTCTCAATTTAGAGCATTATTGAAATACTTTATTCTATGTCCCCCCTGTTATTCATTGCATTATTTCTGATGAAAATAACACAGAAAAAGCTTAAAAAACTCTTGTAAACAAATTTAAATCCCCCCTTGCTTAAAGCTAAAATGCTGTTTATTCTAACTATTCGTTTGTTCACGAAAACAACAAATGAGCAAGCGGTTTTTCCTGCTACCTGAACGACAGTAAAGTTTAAAATGGCGGTTGAATCTCAAACACACTGCACTCTTACAGAGCTTAAAGTTAGCCTCTTATAAAAAGTAGCTAATATTTAACCACACTGTATGTAGTGCCTAAGTACATGGACATAAAGCGCCACTAACTAAAAATGGCTGCAAGGAGCTAATAATGAGCATTACCTTTGATCAATATTACGGTGAATTTTATAAAGATGAGCAAGGACCCTTTCCTAAAAAACTAACGGATAAGTTTACTTTGAATAGTCCCGTCGGCTCAGCAACGGATCAATTTGATCGCATTTGGATCGCCGATACAGGCAATAACCGGATTGTTGTTCTTGATAAGAACTTTGATAATATTTTAGCCGTTTACTTCAGCGATCAAGCCCCCTTTGAACAAATAGATATGCCTTTTAGAATAGCCTGCCATCCTAGTAAACCTTGGCTGTATATTACCTGTATTGGCAATAGTCTGGTTTATGTAGTGGAGTACGATGCAGATCTTAATGTTAATAAAATAGCACAGTTTGGTGGTGAAGAAATAGCTAGCCCTAACGGCATCGCTGTTTCAGAAATAAACGATGAAGTAATCGTTTATGTTGCCGATGAATTTTATCATGACAACCCAGGCGGTATGTCTCGCATTGTTAAATTTGATGAAATGGGCAATATGCTTGGTAGTATAAACAGTGTTTCCGATGGTGATAAAAACATCGAGATATTGTGGCCTCAGGGCATAGACACCGATGATGATGGCAATCTATATTTTGCCAATACGGGTTTTGCCACGGTAGTACGATGTGATAAAAATGGTAAAGGTGTTAATTTTTCCGCTACAGGATCGCCGCAAATTAACGGCTTAAAGATCCCTCGAGGGGTGAGCGTAATCAATAACGTTATGTATATACCTGATAGCACCACCAACTTAGTTAATGTTTATAATTTACAAGGTGAATTACAAAGTAGTATTACCGGTTTTGTTGCACCTATCCAAGTAAGTCAACATTCAGATCCCGATAATATTATCGTCACTAACCCGATTACACCCAATGTTGTCATCAGTAAATTAGCTGAATTTGATGTGCTTGGTTTTCAAATAGCCAATATACTTGATACCGCAGGAGGACCCAGAAATCAGGCTGGTCAACTAAATTTTGTTTCTAGTGCAGTGCCTATGCCTTTGACCCCTGCAGTAAAACCCAACTTTCTCCTTGATAATATTGATAAAAATCCATTTTTCTTTGGTATGAATTTTGTTACCGATATCTGGCGAAAACAGTGGGAATATTTGACATCCTTCAATCAATTGGGTGCGCCAACACCCAAGGGAAATTTTATCTGGAATGCTAATCCCGGTCAGTATCAAATAATGCGCTGGCAGGAAAAAGACAATAAATATTGTAAGCCTAAAGATATGTTGCTACCGCCTTTTGCCGGTGGTTTGGCTCTTGATCTGTATACACCGCCTAACGCTGTACCTTTTCAGCTCGCACCAGGCACGCCTTTAGTTTTTGTCTCAAACTATTTCACTGGCACAGTAAACATCTACCAATATAATGAGTTTCTAGATGAGTTAATTTTTTACGGTTATTTTGGCGGTTTCGGCATTGCGCCAGAGCAAATGATACAGCCATTAGGTATTGAAATAAATAAAAAAACCGGCGAAATTTATGTGGCAGATTCTTATAATAACAGGATCTCAAAATGGAAATTTAACGCATTTGGCATTGCTGAATTTGAATGCGTTTTTGGTGAAGAAGGTGATGGTGATGGCCAGTTTATGACACCTTCTGATGTTGCCATAGATGATAAAGGTAATGTCTATGTAACTGATCAGTATAATAACCGAATTCAGGTTTTCTCATCAAACGGAGAATATCTATACCAATTTGGTCAGGAAGGTTATGGCGCTGACTCAGATAATTTATTATTACCTGATAGTATTGCCTATGCCGACGATCGTGTTTTTGTTAATGATCTGGTTAATCGCGCGATAAAAATGTTCAGCTTAGACGGTACTTTTATCAGCTCATTTTCCAGCTTAAGTGGTAACCCTGAAACCGGTGGTTTATGGATGCCTTACTTCTTAAGTGTTGCCGACGGGAAAATCCGTGTACCAGATAGCACGCTTAATAAAGTGAATATCTATAATTATACATTGAGTACCCCACCAGCAGCAAAAAGTGCAAAGGCCAAAAAAGCACCGAACAAAGCCAAACCAGCTAAAACAAAAAAAGGAGAATCAACATGTCTTTAAAAGATGCCATGAAAGCAATGTACACAGCTCAGCAAGCTCATGTGAAAGCGACAAAGTTAGATGATCATGAATATTGTCAAACCTGTTCAGAGTTGGATCAAGAAAAAAATACTTTATTAAAAATGCAGCAAGATAAAGCACCCAGTTCTGAGCTTAGAAAAAAACATAAGGAACTGACAGCAATGGAATCGTCTGCGCGAATAAAATATCCTCAAGGAGTACTAAAGCGCTAATAGCTATTTAAAATAGTTATTGCTTTATTGTCGATAAACCGTACTTGTGCTTGTTTAATATTATTCTACTAAACTAGCACAGGTGCGCTATACCTCCATGAAACAGTTATCAAAATATATCACATTAAATTTGCGCTGATTTGGTTAGTGCGTTGTTCAAGATAAGTTGCAATGCGTAACTTTGCATTTTCCCGTATATCCACGTGAAAAACAGAATAATCTAGAATGTGGTAACTGCCTTTTATGAAGCTACTGCTGAATTTTCCAAAAGGGGTATCTGATTGATCTGAAATAAATAATACCCCATTTTTACATTGGGCCTGCAGATAGTTAGCTTTAGGGGCATCAAGAGGAGGGAATTTAATACCTATGGCAGTATCAATGCCAGAAAATTCAGCATGGAATTCACCTGATGGATAAACGGCACCAAGGTGTTGTTCTTTGCCTGCTAAGGGGCCATCTAACTGCCATGACAGCGGGTTAATGCAAATATTATTAGCCCGTTCAGGAAAACTGTTTCCAATTTCCGCATCGCTAAAAGTATCCCAGTGTATAGCACAATTAAGATCTGTTGCCTGAGTACATATCTTAATGTCTTGCATCGTTTCAAAATGTGAACTGGTTATCTGGCCGCCTATGATGTAAGCGGCCAGCATTTGTTTGGCCAAAGGGGTTTTATCTATTACTTCTTTAAGTAACCTGATCCCGTGAAGTGTGCCCTGGCTATGACCGGCAAGAATAAAAGGCCGGCCTTTATTATTAATGCCGTTCACTTAAGGTGATCGGCATTTCTTTTTTTAAGAGGGTATCCATTTTTAGAGCACTT
>JAWSUX010000125.1:0-12556 GCA_033852215.1 Colwellia sp.
CTTCATTGATCACAGGTATAGGATTTCCAAACGCTATAATCAACACTGCTTTTGTTTTATATCAGAAAGGTACAAGAAGGAGCCAGTAAACGAGCGAAACTGTAAAAGTTAATTAGCCATTCGTTATGTTCAAGCAATGTTTAAAGCGTTTACTACTGTTGATTATCATTGAATAAAGTTTACTTCCTGTGAGCACAGGAGCGCTTATCAGAAAGTTCTGATTATAGTGGGATGTTACCCTGAGGCTTTGTTTTTAAAGGAGAGAAATGGGGTGGCTAAAGGGACTTGAACCCTCGACAACCGGAATCACAATCAAGTTGTCAGTATTGGACTTAGTTGGATTAACATGTATAGAGTTAGACATTACGTATGTTGTTCATTTTATAGCTTGGATTTAAACGTAGTTTCTTGGCTTTGCAAACTCACAGAAGAGTACCAGACTATATCACCACTACGAGCAAATACTATCAACAACTTGATCTACTAAAAGAGCTAATTCAACTGGTTTATAGAGGTATTTCAATCCCATATTTTCTGCTTCATTTGGTCCAAAAGTCTCTGACTGACCGGTTACGATTATGATAGGTAAGTCAGGACGTATTTCTAATAGTTGTTCAGCAAGCTCCTTACCAGAAAGGCGAGGCATAGAATAGTCAGTCAATACACAATCGAAAAAGCTTGGATCTTCCTTAAAATTAGATAATGCTTTGCTTGAATCGTTCCAAGCAGTGACATTATACCCTGTCTTTTCTAATACTGTTCTATATATATCAAGTAATTCGGGTTCATCATCAACAACTAGAATGTTGCCCGAGCAATTAGTTCGTTCACTCTTGTCCGCAATTTGTTCTGTTAAATATTTACCTTTAATGGGGAAACATAGTATTACCGTGGTTCCAATATCAAGCTTACTGTCAATCGTTATTGTTCCACCATGGTCGTCAATAATACTATGAACTATTGATAAGCCTAAGCCAGTACCAGAGCCAACTTCTCTAGTTGTGTAAAAAGGGTCAAATACTTTCGTTTGATTTTCGGTAGAAAAACCGCAACCTGAATCTTCAATTACAAGCTTAATATGGCTGTTAAGCTTGTGAAGAGTAATGTCAATTGTCCCATTATCACTTCCAATAGCAAGTTGGGAGTTGGAAATCAGATTTGTTAAAAGTTGGTGGATTTTCGTTTTATCCCCCATTATTGCAGGGCAGTCCTGAATTAACTGTTGTTTTATTTCGATATTCTTGGGTAGGATTGATTCCAGCATCACAATAGATTCGTAAACGAGTTGACTTAGATTGACCGGCGATAATTCGTGAGGACTTTTTCTACTAAAAGCTAGAATTTGTTTTACCAAACCCGTTGCTTTTTTACTCGCCATTAATATTTTTGTTATTGGAACATTTTGTTTGGCATCTTGTTGTGGCATTCGCAATGCGAGTTCTGCGTTTCCTGCAATTATAGCCAAGGTATTATTAAAATCATGAGCAATCCCACCGGCCAAAGTACCGAGCGCTTCTAGTTTTTGAGATTGAACAAGTTGATTTTGTGTGTCTTTAAGTTGTGTTATATCAAGCAGCGTGCAGTTGATAGTTTTATCCGATCCTTGCTTTGTAGACAAACATACCCATACAGGGGTTAAGTCTTTCCGTTTCAATCGTATAGATACTTCTTTAATACGTTGTAAATTCATTATATTGGCAAGTATTATTTTATTATTATCTAATGCACTGTCAAACAGATCCGAAATATTTAATTGCTCGTACTCCGATTCTTGATAGCCGAGCAAAGTGATAAAATCATTATTATATTTAAGTAATCTTCCAGAGTTACCATCAATAGTCACGTATGAAACTGGAGCATTACAATAAAGTTCTTTATACGTATTCTCACTTTTTTCTAGCTGAGATTGAAGTTTATATTGGTGGGCTTCCATTTTTTTTCTTAGGGATATATCTCTAATAATACCAGCGAATCCTTTGCCGGTGCGAGTATGAAAAACACTGATAGAGAGTTCTATTTCAAATTGACTCCCGTCCTTTCTGGCGGCCGTCAATTCTCTTTTATTTCCGATAGCTATTTGGATACCTGAGTGCTGATAGTTTGTAATGTATGAATCATGATGCTCCTTGAAAAAAGGGGGCATCAACAGACTCACATTTCGTCCGATTACTTCACCTTCACTGTAGCCAAACATTGTTGTTGCAGAATGATTAAATGACATGATCTTGCCGGAAGAGTCGATCGATATTATGCTGTCTACAGAGGTGTTTACAATAGCATTTCTTTGTTCAATAGTTTCAGCAAGCAAATCTTTTACCGTTGTTAGCTCTAGCTCCATATGTGACATGGACCTTGCTTTTCCGCCAATAATTTTTTGAACTTTATCTATTAAGCTAGCACCATCAATCGGCTTCATAATATAATCTAAAGCCCCTGCTTGAATGCATTCTTCAATAATATGTTTATCGGTTATTGCACTAAGCATAACAATGTTAATTGTTGATAATTTTTCGTGGCGTTTAATCTGCCCTAACAATTCCATACCATCTATATTGGGCATGTAAATGTCCAATAAAACAAGGTCAATTTCATTGTTTTCTAGGTATTGAAGTACCAACTCAGGTTGAGTTAGTGTATGTGTATTAAAACCAAAGCGATTTAGTATAGAAGAAACAAATAGTGTATTTGTTCGACTATCATCAACCACCAAAATATTTTTCATTTATTTTCTCTCATAAAAATTGTCGTTGAATATCTCGATGTAAAAAGTACGTCGACACTTTCAAATGTTTAATGATAAGTTTAGTTTAGTTTAGTTTAGAATGTTAAGTACTGATACTTACGTCAATAATAGCGCTAATGCAAAACACGAGGGCATTGTACGCAGCTTGAATAGAGCGGAGAAGCATAGTAATAATGAAACAATCTCAGCTTACGGCTATACTCATTATGACAATATGCTCAGCATATAAATACATAACTGACATTTTATAGGAAATGAATAATTGAATAATTCTGGTTCAGAGCAAGTTAGGTCGAAATCAGCCGTTTATTTGTTAGATGATGAGCCTGAATTAGTTGCTTGTTTAAGTCGAGTTGTTGAATTAACAGGTCTAGAACCTCGTGCTTTTACCTGCGCAAGGCAATTTTTCGAACAGGTTTCTACATTTGAACAAACGTCAATTTTGGCGCTTGATTTGAATATGCCTGAGATGGATGGCATTGAAGTCATGAGGCATTTGTCTAGTATGGATGTATCTCCAGCCCTAATACTCATGAGCGGCCATGATGCGAGGGTGCTTCATTCGGCAGAAAAATTAGGACGTGCTCATAATTTAGAAATTATAGCTTCGCTGAGTAAGCCCATATTACTTGATGAATTTCGGGAAATTATTGAACATCACGCGCCTAAGCTTGAACGACAAAAACAACTTGATACTTCTCTCGAAAACGACATTACCTGTGATGAACTTCAACTTGCATTACAAAACAACAATCTGATACTCCATTACCAACCTCAAATTGACATAAGTTCAGGGAAACTTTTGGGTGTTGAAGCGCTCGTGCGATGGCTACACCCACAACATGGCATGATAAGTCCTGATCGTTTTATTTCCATAGCAGAACAAGGCGGTGTTATCAACAAACTGACACATTGGGTGATTGAGCAAGCGGTTGAACAAGAACAACAATGGCAAAGGAAGGGATTAAATATTCCAGTGTCCGTGAACATATCAGCGGTAGACATTACCAGTTTGACCCTCCCTGAGCAGGTCGCTAAATTATTGGCAGATAAGAAACTTGATCCAACCCAACTTACTCTGGAAGTAACAGAAAGTGCATTAATGGGAAAGCTGGTAACGTCACTGGATATTCTCACACGGTTGCGTTTGAAAGGGCTTGATCTTTCTATCGATGATTTTGGCACCGGTTATTCGTCGCTTTCCCAGTTACATCGTGTTCCCTTTACAGAATTAAAAATTGATCAGAGTTTTGTCTCCATGATGACCGAAGATGAAGAAGCTAGAGCGATAGTCAGAACTTGCATTATTTTGGGTCACGAGTTGAAAATGAAAGTTGTTGCTGAAGGGGTTGAAACTGCAAAGCAGTTGGCGCTATTGAAGCAAATGAATTGCGATATTGCTCAGGGTTACTTTATTAGTCGACCAATACCAGCAGAGCAAATTTCAAGCAGATACAGTAACAAGTAATTGATTCACAAGATTACTTGTTAGTAAAACTCATTAAAGGTCATTATTTTAGTTTACATAAAGTCAAAAAAGGTTGCCTAGAAATCTATCAATCTCTTGTTTAAAAAGGGATCCATGATAATAGTTGGATTAATTAAAATGTATATGAAACAACCAAGGACCATGTTCTTGGTGCATTATAAGTTTCTAAGGTACCAAAAAAGCCAGAGCCTGCATTAATAATCGCTTCAGGGCGACGCTCATCTAACAGATTATTCCCAAACAAATCCACACGCCAATCTTCAATAGTGTAAGTGATACCTGCAGTGACATCGGTGAATGATTCACTAAAGAAATTTTCTTCTGCTTGCGCAGGAGATAGTAAGTTTAAGCCGGCATTTTGAAACGATGATTGAGCATTAACACTCATTTTATCTCTCCAACTTACAGAGCTCCACCAGCGTAGTGCACCTCCAATGTTTAACTCTTGAAAGTACTCTATGCCAATATTAAACGTAGACTTAGGCGATGCTGATACATGCTCGTCAACAAACTCATCTTTTACTTCAATATTTTCACCCGATTGAGGATCTAAACGTATAGCTGAATCTAGTGAAAAGTCATTGTAAGAATAGTTAGCCGAAACCGTTATATTATTAGTCAATAAATACTGGATATTAGTTTCAAAACCTAGCGTGGTTGCTTCGCCAGAGTTAATGGGTAAACCAACAGACTCAAAGGTGTTAGTCGTTATAGGAACAGAGATTGTTTGGAATAATATTAAGTCTTCCCAGTCATACATATAAATAGATGAATTCCAGCGAACATCATTATTGAAAATTGATTTAAAACCAATTTCGTAGGCATTAATTTTTATCGGTGTTGTTTCTTTTTTTACATTACCCATATTTTTAGGAATGTAGACAGGTAATAACTGACCTCCTTGGAAACCTTGTTTAAATGAACCATATACAAACATATAGTTACTTAACTGATAATCAAGTGTTAGCTCAACCGTTGTTTCTTTAAACGTAGCACTAAGATCACCAACAGAGCCATACGGGTCAGCTTCCGATGCGTCACCAACTACATCTTGGTCAACACCAAAACTTCCCGCTAATGAAGCATCTGAGAAGAGTGAAGCTAAACCACCTGCGGGAGTAAAGTTACCTGTTCCAGGGAAAATACTCGTGTTAGTGGTAATTAAAACACCCCCGTCATTGTTCCCTACCGGAGTTTGTCCGTCTTTTTTATCTTCGGTATGACGAAGACCAAATGAAACGTTTAATGCTGCTGTAATGCTATAACCAAGATTGAAATAAAAGGCAGTAGATTTAGTTTCTTGACGTAAGTTATTTCTGATTGAAACAAGATTTGTGCCCGTGTAATTTCCTAAAGGATCTTGAATGGCTTGTAACGGTTGAAAGTTTAACGTACTAAAATCCCCTGCTACTGTAGCGGCTTGTATAGCTTCAATAGGTGTATTTTCTGCAAAAAAACCAAACGGCTGAGTAAACGCAAGTAATGCATCTGAGTCTTCTTGATAATAAAATGCTCCAATAGCAAAATCAAAACGCTCACCAGAGAGTTCATAACGAAGTTCATGACTATCAGCAGTAAAGGTGAACTCTTCTGTACCTGCTAAAAAAGCATTTACACCACCGTCAATATCAAATAAACGGGTATTAAATTGAGTACGATGTGCCGCCAAATATTTAATGATTGAGTTTTCATTAACTTTCCAAGAAACATTTAACGTATGACTTTCTTGCTCAACAGTATTATCTCCGACAATGTCCGAAAAAATATTATCAACATCGCCAGCGAGTGGATGCTCAGATCCAATAAAAGTAACCGGATCACCCGAGTGCACCAATGGATATTTGGTTGCATCTAAACCTGCAGCATGCGCATCTATTAAGGCAAGATTGTACGCTTCAATAAGCGGCTGATGGATGTTACTAAAAGAGTTAACATGCACACCTTTAAATTCAAAATCTGTCTCCGCTATTCCTTGAGTACCTGGTCTTGCTCTTAATTGTTTAGCCGCTCCGCCTGATTCATTATTTATATAAGAATATTTAACAGTGAGTTCATCTGTTGGGCGTGCTTCTAAACGTAGTCGGTATAATTGCTTATCATCTTGCCAACCGCGAGTATTGGTATAAACATTATTTTGGATACCGTCATTCTGTTTAGATGAAAACGCTGCGCCAAAGAATAATTTATCATCAATTAATGGCGTTTGAATCTCAGCTGATACATTGCGTTGTTCAAAACTACCCACGGTAAATTCTACTTTACCTTCTGTTTGATCAGAAAATTCTTTAGAGTAAATCTTAATAGCCCCGCCTAAACTATTACGACCGTATATAGTTCCTTGAGGGCCATTGATCACTTCAACGCGATCAACAGAAAAAAGATCGATATTGCCACCAATGCCTAGTGGCGTATAAATATCATCAATGTAAATAGGTACTGCTTGCTCTGAGCCAAAGGTTGGCGTAGCTGTACCGACACCACGGATAAAGAAACGGCTGGTGTTGTTATCAACACCGCCTTCAATACTTAAACCTGGGGTGTATTTTGCAATGTCTTTAATTGCTTTAACGCCAAGATCCTTCATTGAATCTTCACTAAATGCTACTACTGTTAGTGGTGCATCCTGTAAATTCTCTACTCTTCTGCGAGCCATAACGGTAACATTTAAGAGTTCACCCAGAGATAAATTGTAAAGTTTTTTTAGTTCATCGCTCTGTGTTTTAACTTCGGCATGAGTTTGAGTTACTAATGCACTAGCTAAGAAAACACTTATGTATCGATAGTAAGACATCAGTCATCCTTTATGTTATTGAAAATATAATAAATATTTTCTAATTTAATATTTCTCATCCAATACACTACGAACAGTATGAGCCAGCTCTGACCGACCGTATGGTTTATGTAAGCGATTATTCACTAATTTTTTCATGTATTCATTGTCATCTGTTAGCCGTTCATCTCGTGTTTTTGTAAATCCACTTGTCAGCAAAATTTTGATTCGTGGGTATTTACTATGAATAGTGTCGGCCAATTGATAACCATCCATACCTCCAGGCATGATCATATCGGAAAATATCAGATCAACAGCATTGTTATTTTCAGTGATGTTTAAAGCCAGCAGGGCATTTGCTGCTGTTAACACCTTATAGCCTAGAGATTGAAGATTTTTTGTTGCAATATCTAGCAACGCTTCTTCGTCATCAACAATTAAAATGGTCTCTTTGCCTCGAGGCAGTTCAGTAGGTAGTAATACCTCATTAACGTCTTTTTTATTAACACAGCCACCCCGAGGCAAAAATATATTGAATGTCGTTCCCTTACCCAATTCTGAGTATATTTTAATATGTCCACCCGTTCGCTTAACAAAATTGTAAACCATACTAAGCCCAAGTCCTGTGCCCGCTCCCAGTTCTTTGGTGGTGAAAAAGGGTTCAAGCACTTTGTCGATAAGATCTTCAGGTATACCTATGCCATCATCACTAATAGATATCATCACAAATTCACCTTTACTACTTCTAGGGTTTAATGTGACGTAATCATCATCCAATCGTTTATTAGACGTTTCAATAATTAACGTACCTCCTTCTGGCATAGCATCTTTAGCGTTAAGCGAAAGGTTTAAGATAGCGTCTTCAAGGTCACCAGGGTCAACCTTTACAGGCCATAAGTCTTCCGATAACAGGGTTTTCACCTCGATAGATACCGTTAGTGACCTAGCAATAAGTTCATCAATATTTTCAAAAATAGTGTTTACATTTGTGGGTGCTGTCTTTATGGCTTCAATACGTGAAAAGCTCAAAAGGTGGCGAGTAATATCTGCAGCGCGCAGTGTACCTTTGCGTGCTTTTCCAATGAGAATGTTCGCCTCATCGTTTCCCTTAAGTGTCATTTTTAGCAGATCAAGGTTGCCCATAATAATACCTAATATATTATTAAAGTCGTGGGCAATGCCTCCTGTAAGTTGACCAATGGCTTCCATTTTCTGTGCTCGACGCAAGGCAATTTCATTTAATTTATTCTTAGTGATATCAACAGTGATCCCCATAAGACGTTGCACTTGGCCATGCTCATCTTTAATCGGGACTAAAGAGGATGAGAAGTAGCGAGTGTCTTTCTCTGATATCGACTGAAACTCAAAGAAATTAGCAGTTCCATTAAGTGCTTGGGACAATAATTTTTCGACGTTTTGACGGTCTTCTTCGCATACTACATCTAGGTATACAAAACCCAAGATAGCTAGTTCATTTTCGAAACCCATCATTTTCAGTCCAGTGTTATTCATTGAAGTCAAACGGCCCTCTAGATCTATTTCATGAATGCAAACAGGTGCATTTTGAACCAGTGTACGAAACTTGTTTTCACTCTGTTTTAGCGTATATTCAGCGCTCTGCCGCTCTGCTATTCGCAGTTTAATCTGTGCCATCATCCGACTAAAAGAGCGATATAATGAACCAATCTCATCATCGCCAGCTTCAGGTAATGCCTGCTCGTAGTTGCCGTATGTTGATATATTATCAGTAACATCTCTGAGCTTAATCAGTGGTGCAGTTATATACTTTTGCAAGCTCATGACCAAAAGAAGAGCAATTACACTGGCAAACAAAGTAACAGCCAAAACGATTGAGGAAAATCGTAATAGGCGCTCATTTAACTCTTGGGTTGAGGCCGAAAGATACAAATCGCCTAGTCGCTCTTCATTTAAATTAATGGGTTGAAATAGATCGAGAGTGGCATCATTTTGATAATCCGGTTTGTTTGGAATATTTTTGGGGCACTTAACTATTCCGTCCATTGAATAGCTAGCAACTAGCTCCCCTGATGTGGCGAAAGCACAAGCGAAAAGAATAGATTTATCTTGTTGGAGTGTTGACAGTATGCGTTCAGCGGCATCTTGATCATCAAATCTTACAGCGGCCGTAATTCGCGATGAGATCACTCTTGCCAAGACATTAATACGTGAAAACATCGCATCTGAAGCAGAACTTTGATCAATTGAAACAAAAGTGACTCCCACCAAAAGTAAGGAACACATTGTAATGGTCATAACCATTAATGTTAGCTTGAGTTTAATTGACCATCTAGTAATAAATTTCATTAGCTACTCCCTGACTTCTGTTTGACACCAACGATTTGTGCCAAATCGATCAAGTTTGAGTTAAGCCTTAAGCCTGTTTTTTTCACCGAATTTAGGTTAATAATTAATTTGGTTTTGTTCGATTCCTTTGATAGTTCAATCATGCCACCGTTCGCGGCAAAGCTATGGATATCACTAACGGTAAGTAGAGGTCTACTTGCCAGTTTTTCCAAAGTTTTGCTCAGGTTATTTGTTTCTGAGCGCGAAATAAATAGAATATGACAGTCATTAGTATCATTTAGAGTAGCGACGTGTTTTATAAAAACTTTATGATCTTTTCCTGAGAAATTGGCCAGATCTTGCAAGTAGTCATTGAACGGATTATGACCAAGAATACAAATAGTCTTGTCACCATTCTTACTGCTTGGCCATTTAGTGAAATCTAAAAAATGAAAGAGAAAAGTGGCTTTGAGCTGGTACTCAGGGGCTTTTTCAGCATAGGCATTTTGTTGTAAAAGGCAAAACAAACAAATAGCGATCAAAAAAAAGGATTGAAAACGGGGATAGCAGATAACAAATGTATCGGCTAGTAAAGCTCTTACTAGTTTTCGGTTCGTTAGCAAGGTGTTCCCTTATTCTGTTAGCCTGCTAAGCAGGTAAAATCTGAACTAGGTTTGAACCATGAGTGACAAACAAAGAGTGACAAAAAATATTAATGAGATGGTTCATACTAAATGATAGTTCAAAACTTGATAAACTTCCTATCTCTAATAGTTTTAAGCTAACCAAACTCATACTAGCCTAGTAAGGCTACATCGCATTATTTTCCAGTGTAATGGCATAAGGAAAACGCTTTAATTAATCCAAGTGTACACGTACCTTCATCAAAGATGATGTTTAGTGTCTATAAATTGACTTTACAAGAAAAATACATAGGAATCAGACAGTATCACCCCTGATTAGGCGGAATTAATCAGTGCCGGTCGATGTTGAGGGGATGGGCTGGAAGTTAGATGTATGTGTAAGTAATTAGATCTAATTAGCTTCAGATGGTCACAGAATATGCACAGGAGCGATCATCAGAAAGTTCTGATTATAATAGGGTTTTTCTCAGAGACTTTAATTCTAAAGGGGGATAATGGGGTGGCTAAAGGGACTTGAACCCTCGACAACCGGAATCACAATCCGGGGCTCTACCAACTGAGCTATAGCCACCACTGAGTTTACTTGAAGCGCCTTGCCCTATCGATGATAAGAAAAGCGCGGAGAGTATATTGCATTTATGCGTAGATTGACAAGAAAAATTTTACTTTTCAGCCTTGTTCTATATGTTAGTGTAATTGATACATTGGCCTCTAACTTTCCCGTAGTTATGTACTGACTAGAAATATTGCTCGTCGCCATATAAATTCACATCACGCTATAGCATATATGTATGGCAGCATCTTTTTCTGAAGTGTAGGATTAAAAAAGTAACCGTATTAACACTTCGTTTTTATTGTTTCTATTTAATCAAATCAATAAAAAATGCATATTGCAGTGCTGTATCGTGAATGCTTTTGAAGCGACCCGATGCACCACCGTGACCCGATTCCATGTCTGTTTTGAAAACTAGAACTTTATCATCAGTTTTATATTCTCGTAATTTAGCAACCCATTTCATTGGTTCAAAGTATTGTACCTGTGAGTCATGCAAGCCTGTTGTTACTAAGACATTAGGATAATCTTGTGCACTAATTTGATCATAAGGTGAATAAGATAATATGTAATCGTAGTAAGCTTTTTCTTTCGGATTGCCCCATTCGTCAAATTCATTCGTTGTTAGCGGAATGCTTTCATCTAACATGGTCGTGACAACATCCACAAAAGGAACGGCTGCCGCAACGCCATTATATAATTCAGGAGCCATATTCATTACAGCACCCATTAATAAACCTCCAGCACTGCCTCCTGCGGCGAAAACATTGTTTTTATCACCATAACCTTGAGCAATTAGCTCCTTAGTAACATCAATGAAATCTGTGAAGGTATTCATTTTTTCGAGCTTCTTACCCTGTTCATACCACGGGCGGCCTAACATTTGTGAGCCTCGAACATGTGCTATAGCGAAAACAAAACCACGGTCGAGTAGGCTTAAGCGGCTACTCGAAAAGCTTGGATCGATAGTATGACCATAAGAGCCATAACCATATTGATATAGTGGGTTAGTGCCGTCTTTTTTAAATTTGTCTTTGCGGTAAACCAATGACACAGGTACGTTTTTACCATCTTTGGCGGTAATGAAAATACGCTCAGAGTGGTAATTTTCTGCATTAAAATCACCAATGATTTTAGTTTGTTTCAGCTGGGTTTTAGTAAAATTAGCTAAATCTATATCGTAGTCAGTGCCTGGGGTGGTAAAACTTGAGTAATGAAGGCGTAAGGCTGAATTGGCTAATTCATAGTTACCGTAAAAATGAAGGCTAAACGCACTATCATTAAAATGTAGACGTTGTGTCTCTCCTGTTGATATTTTTTGTATGGTTACAGTGGAAATACCGTTTTCACGTTGTTGATAAACAAGGTGGTCATTGAACAACTCGAAATCGTCTAATTTAACCTTGTCATTTGCAGCAATAACGTCCTGCCAATGTTGTTTATCACCTAACTTACTTTGGTGCACTTTCATCAAGCGAAAATTAGTTGCTAGCCAATTGGTTTTTATATAAAACCACTCATTAAGCTTAGCGACTGTGTATTCAATGTCATCTTCTCTTGGAATAAACATCATCGCAGGTGCTGTATTGTTATTGGCATCTATTAATGAAACCCCTTTAGCTTCAGTACTTGAGTGCCAAATATAAATATTATCGCCACCTTTATCTTTGGACATAAAGGTATAATAAGTGTTATCTGTTTCTTCATAAACAAGCTGGTCATCGACCTGTTTCGTGCCTAATAGATGACGAAACACCTGATAACCCAATAAAGTTTGTGGATCTTTTTTAACATAATAAACCGTCTTATTATCGTTACCCCACTCAATGCTGCCACTCGTACCCGATAATGTGTCGCTCAGTAATTTTCCAGTGTTGATATCTTTAAAACGAATATCATAAATACGGCGACTAACGGTATCTTCGCCATAAGCCAATAACCTTTCACTAGGACTTACTTTTAAGCTGCTCGCTTGATAATAATCATGTGCTTTGGCTAATTCATTTACATCAAGCAATACTTGACTATTACTGCCATTAAAGTCTGTAGCGCG
>JAWSUX010000593.1:0-780 GCA_033852215.1 Colwellia sp.
CTGTAATTGCCTTTGCTTCACTACTAACTCTAACAAGCGTAGTTAGTTTTGCTCAACCGGATGCAATGCAACAAAAGCAAAGCAATACAGTAACGACAGTGAAAACCCAAACTGCGGTGGTTTATTTAAATAACTCATCTAGAGAACAATTAGAGACCTTAAAAGGCGTTGGTCATAAAAAAGCACAGGCTATAATTGCTTATCGTGAGCAGTTTGGTGCTTTTAAATCAGTAGCAGAGCTGATCGAAGTAAAAGGTGTTGGTAAAAAAGTATTAAGTGATAACAAAGCACGTTTGAAAATTTAGCGAAAATAAAGTGGCAAGTACCCAAACCCCTTTATAAAAGTCAGTAGTTTACTGGCTTTTTTATTTTTTAAAGTCTCATTTTAAGTAATAGTTTAAACGCTATAAAATTAGTTTATATTCCTTTTTGTTATATTAAATCCTCTTATTATATGGAAAATTTTGTGTGTTTGTGGCATTATTCGCTCATTAATTTTTCATAAAAGTTTGTAATAGCGAATGAATTTAACCCATTTAAAAAAGCTTGAAGCCGAGTCTATCCATATTTTTAGAGAAGTAGCTGCTGAATTTGATAATCCAGTGATGTTATATTCTGTTGGCAAAGATTCTGCCGTTTTACTACACCTTGCCCGCAAAGCCTTTGCGCCGGGTAAAATTCCTTTTCCGTTATTGCATGTTGATACCAACTGGAAATTTAAAGAGATGATAGCCTTTCGCGATAAAATAGCGAAAGAGTATGGTTTCGAATTACTTGTTC
>JAWSUX010000593.1:807-1167 GCA_033852215.1 Colwellia sp.
CGGCTTTTGGCGGCGCTCGCCGCGATGAAGAAAAATCTCGTGCCAAAGAACGTGTTTACTCTTTCCGTGATGAAAATCATCGTTGGGATCCAAAAAGTCAACGTCCTGAATTATGGAATATCTACAACGGTAAAGTACATAAAGGCGAGAGCATCCGTGTTTTCCCATTATCTAACTGGACTGAACTTGATATTTGGCAATATATCTATTTAGAGAGTATTCCAATTGTACCGCTGTATCTTGCTAAAAAACGCCCTGTAGTTGAACGTGATGGTACGTTGATCATGGTTGATGATGATCGCATGCCTATTGCTGAAGGTGAAGAAGTGCAAATGAAAAGTGTTCGTTTTAGAACGCTAG
>JAWSUX010000126.1:0-3854 GCA_033852215.1 Colwellia sp.
ATACAAGTATTTGAAACAAATATAGGGCAGCAAACACGTTTTGTTATGTCAGACGGCAGCAATATCCAATTAAATACCAATAGCCTAGTAACTGTTGATTTCAATAATGAACAAAGAAAACTCACCCTTGTTCGTGGTGAAGCGTATTTTGATGTAGCGAAAGATAAAAATAGACCTTTTACCGTGATTGTTGGTGAAAAATCTTTTACTGCCTTAGGCACTGTTTTTAATGTACAGAAAAAAAATGACAATACCATGGAGTTGGTTGTTACCGAAGGTAAAGTATTAATTGCTAAGGCACTAACAAGTACAGAGCAACTTAAAGCCAGTTTAAACAACTATACTGATAATAAATCACCTTTGTTAAATGAATCAATAATGCCGTCAGGTGTTGTTGTTACTGTGGGTGAAAAAGCCGTTGTTGCCAATAATCTCACCAATCTAGTCAAAAAAGTATCAGATGAGCAAATAGAGCGAGATTTAGCATGGCAACAAGGTATGCTTATTTTTAATGGAGAGTCATTAGACAACGCACTGACAGAAATTAGTCGTTACACCAATAATACTTTTGACGTAAAAGACAGTAATCTCGCTAAACTAAAAGTTTCGGGTTATTTTAAAGCCGGTGATATAGATGGTCTGTTAGCGTCTTTATCGAGTAATTTTAATATTAGCTACCAAAGAGCAATGAACAATCATATTACCTTGGTTTTAGCTAAAACTGATTTTTAGCTAGTTATAATTTAGCACCCCGATTTTATTTATATTTCCCTTCATTTTATTCTACGATAGTCTCTTTAGTATTTATGCTAGCTATTTGTTATTGTATGTAAGAAACTCAAAAAACATTTAGTAAAAATAATAAAACATTATAGAGGACTTCCCCTGCTTAGCTGTTTATTACTATTGTGCGGTTGGCGAAAGAAATTTCATCAGTTGTTAATTTTAAGTCAACGTTCGTTGTTCATTATCATTGTGATGATGTTGTTAATGCCCTCCACCTTTGCCAAAAATTTACTGCGTTTTGATATTGATAAACAGCGAGCCGATAAAGCGTTAATTGCCTATGCTAAAAAAACAAAGCAAACCATTATATTTTCGTTCGATTTAACTAAGCAGTACCAAGCCAATGCAGTAAAAGGATATTATTCGGTCGATTCAGGATTAAATAAATTATTGAAAGCGACAGGTCTTATTCCTGTTGTGAATAACTCTGGTCAACTGAGTATACAAGTTGATAACCACGAAAAAAATATAACAACAATGAAAACTGTGCTAACTCCTGTGTTGCCTAGTGCAGCCAGCCAAACCTCGTTAGCACAAGAAACCGCTCAAAATAATGAAGAAAATATCGAAAAAATATCTATTGTCGGCAGTCGAGTTTCAGGTCGTTCAGTTGATGAATTCCCCGTACCAGTTGACATCCTCTCTGCAGAAGCCCTAGCCAATACAGGACAAACGGAAGTCGGACGTATGTTGCAAGCCATAACACCATCGTTTAATTTTTCTAGCTCTGCTATCAGTGATGGTACTGATGCACTTCGGCCTGCAACGTTACGTGGTTTAGGACCTGATCAAACATTAGTCTTAATTAACGGTAAACGTCGTCATCAAGCCAGTTTAATTCATATCAATACTTCAGTAGGGCGAGGTACCGCAGGTACTGATATGAATGCTATTCCTGCAGCATCTATAAAACGTATTGAAGTTTTACGTGATGGTGCAGCGGCTCAGTATGGCTCCGATGCTATTGCTGGTGTTATTAATATTGTGTTAAATGATTCCGATGAAGGCGGTAAAGTTGCACTGTCGTATGGTGAATATTCCGAAAGGGATGGTGAAACGACTAATATTGATTTATCGAAAGGTTTTGCGCTAGGTGATAAAGGGTATCTACATACCACGGTAAACTTTAGGGATAGAGGTTTTACCAATCGTGCAGCTTTACATGGCTCATGTCAGTTTTCTGGTTGTACAGATGCAGGGAATGGAGCCCACTTACTTGGTGATCCGCGTGAAGCAACAGCAACACGTAATACCTTTAGAATTGGTGATGCAGATTCGAGTCAGGTTGCTTTAACCGCTAATTCTGCCTACGAATTGGGTGATGGCCAGTTTTATGGTTTTATTACCTACTCAAAACGTGATAATGAATCAGTGGCTTTTTTTCGTCATAATAATAACAACGAGGGTAATGCGCCATTGCAAGACGGTGACGCGACAATTCAAGCGGGATTTTTACCCAAAATCAATATAGACATAGAAGATTTTTCTTATAACGTAGGTTATCAAACTCATTTTGATAATGGGGCGAATATAAATTTTTCTTATACTTATGGTCAAAACAATATTGACTATACTACAAGCAATACTATTAACTCATCATTTGCCAATTCATTACAATATAATGCTGATGGCTCTCTTTCTGAGCTTACTGCAGATGACATTCGTTCAATGATACCTCGTGAGGCTTCAGCTTATGGTTTGGAATTAGCCTTATCAACGTTAAATATTGATTATACTCAAGACTTTCATTGGTTTTTCTTAGCGTTAGGTGCTGAAATTCGTACTGATACTTATCAGGTAACGCCAGGTGCTGAATACTCATATCGAGATTATGATACCGATGAAAATAATAATAACTTATATCCCGACAATAGAGATCCTGGTACCCAAGGTTTTGGTGGTATAGGGCCCACTTCTACTGTAGATGAAACACGTGATGTTATTTCTTTTTATGTGGATGTTGAAACGGAAGTGACAGAGGGTTTAATTGTTAGTGGCGCGGTACGTTATGATGATTATGACGGCTTTGGTAATAGCAGCAATGTTAAGTTAGCGGCTAACTGGTCTATTAACGAAAATTTAGCCTTGCGTGGTGCGATGAGTACTGGTTTTAGAGCACCGTCAATGCAGCAGTTATATTTCAATAACATCAGTACACAATTTGTTAATGATCCTGATGGTTCTGCGAGTGAACAAATTGCACAGCAGGTAGGTACTTTTCGAAATGATAGTAACTTGGCGCAGGCGATTGGTATTCCAGAGTTAAAAGAGGAGGAATCAACAAACTTTAGTTTAGGTACGGTTATTAAATTGAGTGAAGGTATTAACATCACGGTTGATTTTTATATGATTGATATTGATGACAGAATAGTACTCAGTAATAAACTTGGTACGGGGTTATCTGATGAGTTAGATAATGCATTAACCAGTGCAGACATTGATAAAGGGCAGTTCTTCTTAAACGGGGCTGATACTGAAACGCAAGGTGTAGATATTATTGCGACGTGGAATACACAAATGTTTGGTGGTGATTTAGATTTAACTTTTGCGGCTAACTTTACTGAAACCGCCGTGGTTAATATATTTACCCCCACCGATAGTGGTTTAGGTGATATATCACCAGAGCAGATTTTCTCTGAGCAAGATATTTCCATTATTGAAGAATGGCAGCCAAAAGATCGCATTAATCTCTCTGGCTTTTATCAAATATCTGACTTTACCATTAACTTAGCTTTTAACCGTTATGGGGAATACACGCTTACGGATGGAGGTAAACAAACTTATGGCGCTGAAGTATTAACGGATTTACGTATTAGTTATCAAGTGAATGATCAGCTATCCTTTAACTTTGGTGGCAATAACTTATTTGATGTTATGCCAGATAAAAATGAGATTGGAAACTCTCGTGCGGGTACTATCGTTGATAATAGCGGTAATGTTATCGTAAGTAGCTCGGGTGTATTTACTTATTCTCGTCGTTCTGCCCCTTTTGGCTTTAATGGCACATTCTATTACGTAGGTGCAGAATATAGCTATTAGCCATGCGCTATTAAGTTGCTAAGCTGTAT
>JAWSUX010000594.1:0-1405 GCA_033852215.1 Colwellia sp.
AAGTGCAAGATTGTTATTCAGCGCTAGGCATTGTTCATACACAATGGCAGCATTTAGGTAATGAATTTTCAGATTATGTTGCCACGCCAAAAGCGAATGGTTATCAGTCTATTCATACCGTCGTGTTAGGGCCAGAAGGCAAATCGATTGAAGTGCAAATACGTACTAAACAAATGGATGATGATGCCGAGCTAGGGGTTGCAGCGCATTGGCGCTATAAAGAAGGCAATGCTAGCGGTAAAAGCAATAGTTTTGATGATAAAATTGGTTGGTTAAGAAAAATTTTGCAATGGCAAGATGATGTAGCGACTAGCGGTGAATTACTTGATGAATTGCGCAGCCAAGTGTTTGAAGATAGAATTTATGTTTTTACTCCTAGCGGTGATGTTATTGATTTACCGATGGGGTCAACCCCATTAGATTTTGCTTATTATATTCACTCTAATGTTGGTCATTGTTGTATTGGTGCGAAAGTCTTTGGCAAAATAGTGCCTTTTACCCATCAATTACAAACGGGTGATCAAATTGAAATTCTCACCAGTAAAAAAGCAAACCCCAGTAGAGATTGGTTAAACCCTAGTTTAAATTATATTCACTCTTCTCGTGCTCGCGCTAAAGTGCAGCACTTTTTCAAATTGCTTGACCGGGATAAATACATTATTCAGGGGAAAGAGTTACTTGATAGTGAAATTGTTAAGCTTGACTTACCAAACGTAGATTTATTGACAGCCGCTCAACGTTTTAATATGAAGACGGTTGATGATTTGTATGCAGCTATTGGCACTGGAAATGCTCGCCTTCAGCAAGTTATTAATTATTTTACTCAGCTAGATAACAAGCTAAAGCCGCAAGCGGAAATAGACCCACAAAGTTTAGTAAAACAATCATCTAACAATAAAAAATTAGCGTCGGATAATAATGGCATTACTGTGTCAGGGGTAGGTAACTTACTTACCCATATGGCAAAGTGCTGTCAGCCTGTATCGGGTGATGAAATATCTGGTTTTATTACCCAAGGCCGTGGTATTTCTGTACACCGTTTTGACTGTGAACAATTGAGTAGTGCCCTAAACTTACAACCAGAGCGCTTAGTTGAAGTTCAGTGGGGTAGTGATAACAATCAAAGTTATCAAGCGAGTGTGCAAATTGTTGCAAGTGACAGGCAAGGACTGTTACGAGATATATCCACTATTATTTCTAATGAAAAAGTGAGTATCGTTGGTATGAGAAGCCATACTGATAAATCTAAACAAAGTATGATCATGAATATTAAAATGGAAGTGTCGAGCAGTATATTGCTATCACGAGTATTAGATAAATTACAGCAGTTAGATGATGTCACTCAGGTTAAACGTTTATAGTGTGTATAAAAGTCACCTTTCTTAAAATTACCTTATTCAAAATA
>JAWSUX010000127.1:0-1155 GCA_033852215.1 Colwellia sp.
ACTTTAATTTTTTATCGTAAAAGTGGTAGCACTCCTATTATTTTAATTCGCCCTGACGGCAGTAAAATACGTGTAAATAATATTGATTACGACAAAGTACAGTGGTATGACGATCGTACTTTCGACATGATTAAAATAAAAAAACCTATGCCAGGTCCATGGCAAGCGGTTGGAGATATATTACCTAACAGTCAAATTCTCGTTGTGTCTGACATAAAAATTGCAGTTGAACCTTTACCTGAGATTGTTTTTTCAGGTGAAACATTAAAAGTGGAAGGTAAACTTTTTAATGGTGAAAAGGCAATTGACAGTCCTTACTTCCAAGATGTTGTTAAATTAGATGTGAATTTTTATAGCACAAACAATTCTGTTTATGAAAACTTTGGTGCCGACGCGATTAAAATAGCATCTTTTCGTGATGATGGACGCGGTTTGGATGAATACAAAAATGACAGTGTTTTTACTGGTGAATTTGTTTTAGATTTTGCCGCAGGTGAGTGGCAGCCGGTTTATCTAGTTAAACTACCTATGGGAACTCGCGAATTACGACAACAACCAATTATACTTCATAAACCGCCTGTTTCACTTCAAATTGAAATGTCATCAACTGCTGATACCCCACATAAAGTGAACATTATTATAGATCCTAGCTTGGTTGATGTAGATAGTTTAGTTTTTCAAGGGAAAATAACTTTCCCTGACAAGCAGGTTTCACCTTTTTCTATAATGGAGGGAAAAGGTGAAATTAGGATAAAAGATATTGCCTATACCGAGTCGGGTATTCACCGTATTAACCTCAGTGCTTTTGGTAAAACAATTAAGGGTAGAGAGTTTCGATTAGTGGTACCCGAGGTCACTTTTTTTGTTAACGCAGCTGAAAATATTTTATTACCCACGCTTGATGAAAAAGCAAATGATTTAGCTGATGTTGTTGAAGATAATAGTAAGGTTGAGATGGAGCAAGAAAGCCTTACCGCCTTGGTTCAAGAGCAAGAAAGTAAAGACATGGAAACGATTATAATAATTGCAGCTGGTAATGCCGTTATCATTATTTTTGCCCTAGTATTATTTTTCGTCATGCGTAAAAAGAAAGGCAAAGTTAATCAAAATAAGAATTAAGCTTAAAATAAAAGTAAGCATGCATAGTCATATTTT
>JAWSUX010000595.1:0-1590 GCA_033852215.1 Colwellia sp.
GCACCAAAAGTTGCTGAGTTAAAGCGCTTTAGAGACCGTATATCAGAAAAATTCTATTATTTAGCAGATGCGCCAGCTGAAGATAATGAAGGGAATTTATCGGTAGTTCGTTACAGTCGTAAAACGAAAGAACAGTATGTAATGACCGAGATTGCTACTGATGGCAAGCCAAAAGCAACAGGTTGGACTGCGAAATATATTGAAGGTAAATGGGTTGAAAGTATACCTAAACCTAAAAAGAAAGTAGTTAAGAAAAAAGTTGCAAAGAAAGCAGCTACTAAGAAAGTAACAGAAGAAGAATAACTGCTAGCTTTTATGTTACTAACTTTTTGATTAAACCTAGATTCTATAGCTCAGGCTATGGAAACTAGGTTTTTTTTATTCAAACCCTTCTAGTTCATCAATCACTTTTCTAGCTTGCGCTATTGTGCAATCCGTTTGTGCCATTAAACTCGCTATTGTTATTACACGCTGCTGTTTAGCTAATATCAGTAAGGCATCATGGTTTACGTGTTGATATTCACGCCTTAACAACTTAGCGAGCCATAACCAGCTACTTTCATCTTCTTGTTCAATAAAACTAACAATAGCTTGAATTTGTGTGATATTTGCTTTTAATTGCCAATTTCTAGAGCGGCCAATTCGGTTTAATTCACACCCGACTTCTCGTATCTTGGCTTTTAAAGCGTAAGCTTTCATTGCTCTGCGTAAAAATGAGGGTAAGGTAATAGTATTGATTATTTCCATAATAAGCTCATAACGGGTATAGATGACATCAATAAAAAATAACAATAAAAAAGCCAGCAATAAGCTGGCTTCTTTATAGTTTTAACAGGGTAGTTATTGATGTTACCATTTTTTCTTAGGTTGAAAGAGTAAGTCCAATTCATCCTCCTCATTTTTAGCTTTTTTCGCAGCATCTTTAGCATTAGTGCTTTGTAATGCTGTCGTGATCTCCGCTAGCTGTTCAGCAACCTCAGTTTGTTTTGTCACAATATATTCTGTTTTTATTGGGCTACTGGCTAGACTTTGTAATGCTTTTTCAAGATATTGTCTAGCTGAGCCTAACATATCTTTATTGTATGCTTGCATACCACGTTTTACTAAACTTTCAATGTTAATTTTAAGCTGCATAGCACCTAAACGCTGGTCTTCATGTGTATAAGTTTGTGCATCTAGCGCGCCTTTACTTTGTTCGGATTTTAATGTAACTCGTAATTTTTTAATGCATTGTAAAATAGCCACTAATTGTTGTTCATTGTCAGGTAAAATAAAGGGCTCCTCTACACCACCACCTTGGCTTTCTGCTAGATCTTCTGATGCTTGTAAGCGAGAGGTAAGCTCTTGTACACGTTTTTTAATACCCTTAACTCCAGGCATTAACTCTTGCATTGCTTTAGCTGCATTTAAGCTACGACGGTTTAAAATTTTAACAACATTTGGGCTACTAGGTAAATTAGCTAAGTTTAACGTTAGCTCTTCACTTTCATCAATAATAGCTTTTTGCTTAGACACTTTAATTCTTTTTTCTGTTTCTAGCTTTTCTTTATGTTGTTGTATTGAGCTAACAACAACAACAAATATAATTAA
>JAWSUX010000128.1:0-1186 GCA_033852215.1 Colwellia sp.
GGCTCGGGAGGCATCAACGGTAAAGGTTGGCTGCAAGGTACACAATCACAGCTAGAGTTTTTACCTGAGCGCCATACTGATTTTATTTTTGCCGTATTTAGTGAAGAGTTTGGTTTAATTGGTGTCGCTGTATTACTTTCGGTATATTTACTCATTGTAATGCGCGGTTTGTGGATAGCAGTTAATGCTCAACATGCCTTTACTAAGTTACTCGCAGGTAGTATCACCTTAACCTTTTTCGTTTATGTTTTTGTAAATATTGGCATGGTTTCAGGCATATTACCTGTCGTTGGTGTACCACTTCCCTTAGTGAGTTATGGTGGTACTTCTATTGTAACGTTAATGGCTGGTTTTGGACTGTTAATGGCAATAAGTACCCATCGACGTTTTCATGTATAATTTATGACTCTCTAGGGGCCACTAATATAAAGTGTGCCATCAAGTATGCTCGTTAATTATCGACAAGGTTAAAAGAAGTTAAAGGCTCAGACCTAATTAACTGTAACTAACGCTAATAATTAACATAAAATGAGAAGTAGAGTTTATTAATGTCTATGTACAAAACTAACGTGATCATTTCACTCCTTATTTCGCTTACTTTAACTGCATGTAGTTCAGGTAGGTATCAGCATGCTAATGACAGTACGCCAACACGCTTACCATCAAAAGCTGAATTAAAAGATGCCATTGCTCGTGCTGAGCCATATAGTCGTGGAGGCAATAAGAATTATCAAGTAGATGGTAAACACTATAAAGTATTAACCAGCGCTGAAGGCTTTGAGCAAGTTGGGCTTGCTTCATGGTACGGCAATAAGTTTCATGGCCATTTAACCTCCAATGGTGAAATTTATGACATGTACACAATGAGTGCTGCACATAAAAACCTACCCTTACCTACCTACTTAACTGTTACTAACTTAGCCAATCAAAAATCTGTTATCGTCAGGGTCAATGACCGTGGTCCTTTTCATCCATCACGTATTATTGATTTATCTTATAGTGCTGCTTATAAACTAGACATGTTAAAAAAAGGCACTGCAAAAGTAAAAATAACTGCCATTACAAACTTTGACCAAGCGGTTAAAAATAAAGTAAATATTAATAGTAAACAAAAAACAACCAGTGTTATTGGCATTACTACCCCTTATATTCAAGTTTTTGCAACCAGTAAACAACAGTTAGCACA
>JAWSUX010000128.1:1193-2041 GCA_033852215.1 Colwellia sp.
CACCAAGGCGTTTTTCGTATTCAAATAGGTCCTATTGATAATTTACAAACCTTAAACGAGTTACTGAATACCTTAAAAAGTAACGGCTACCCTAATGCTTACCCCCGCGAAAAGCCTTTATAAGCATGTCTCTACATAGCGATAAACATTAATTTATTACAGTACACTTTGCTTTATCAAAGATTTCGTCTAATTAAATCTAAATTAATAACAATTAGCCTTTGCTAACCATAGCCAAGTAAATTAGAGGTGGTATACTTCGGTCTAATTTAATTTTCTTCTGTGCTTTTTATGTACAGCATAACGCCTAAAAAGTAATATTATGACAAAAAGCATATCTGAAGTTAGCACTACATTATTTACCGCATTCGCCACAAAACTTTCTGGTGTATTACCTGGCATTTTACTTAGTACATCACTTACTTTAATACCTGTAGCACATGCACTTTCTATTATCCCAGATGCACCTAAAATCAACGCCAAAGGATTTGTTTTAATAGATTTTACTACGGGAAAAGTTATTGCTGAAGAGAATGCAGATGCGCAATTAGCACCTGCAAGTTTAACCAAAATGATGACGAGTTACATTATTGGTAAAGAATTAGAAAGTGGCAATATCAACAATAATGACCTAGTAACAATCAGTGAAAATGCATGGGCAAAAAAATTCCCTGATTCTTCAAAAATGTTTATCGAAGTAGGCACAGAAGTATCGGTAAACTTATTAAACCAAGGCATTATTGTGGCATCTGGTAACGATGCATGTGTTGCAATGGCTGAACATATTGCTGGTAGTGAAAGCGCTTTTGCTGATTTAATGAATGCTCATGCCGAGCAACTTGGCATGT
>JAWSUX010000129.1:0-5741 GCA_033852215.1 Colwellia sp.
CATTTGTGGGTTAATTTTAACACCACCAAAAACAACAGTAGAGTGTAAGTTTAAGTACTTGCCATACATCTCTATGCTTTCGCTGATTTGCGCCGCCAATTCGCGCGTAGGCGTAAGTATCAAGGCCCTAACATTGTTCGATGAAACTTTATTGGCTTTACTGGTAGAAAGGCGCTGTAATAATGGCAGTGTAAACCCTGCAGTTTTACCCGTTCCTGTTTGTGCTGCAGCCATAACATCACGTCCTGAAAGAACCGCAGGAATAGCCTGTGCTTGGATAGGTGAAGGTGTTTCATATCCCTTGTCACGCACTGCTTTTAATAATGCCTCAGATAAACCTAAATCAGAAAAATTGGTCGGGGTAGCACTCATAAGAAATCTCTTTAAAAAGTATTAAATACTGACAGCGCTATTAAAATGTTGGCAGCATGAAAGGGCGTGCAGCATACAGTAAGGTTAATACCAAGTCTATTAAGTATTTCCCGCTAAGAACAATTAAAAGCGATGGCTGTAAATACGTTGCTATTTTGCGAATAAAATAAATGATGTTAAATAAAAACGCCGAGTAACTTTCGTTACTCGGCGTTTATCAATTGCTATTGCTCTTATACCCAAGCCAATTCAAAATGCATATTGCAGAATGTTGGTAGGGACAAAATGCTTAAGGCATTATCGCTTCTTGATCTTCACCTTCTTTTTCAATCACTTCAGGAATTAAGTCTTCTCTTGAAATACCTAAAGCCAACGCAACTAATGAAGCAACATAAATTGAAGAGTAAGTCCCTACAAACACACCAAATAATAACGCGCTAGCAAAACCGTGGATTAATGCGCCACCTTTAAAGAACAGCGCCGCCAATACTAATAAAGTCGTTATTGAGGTAATAAAGGTACGACTTAAGGTTTGCGTTAACGAGATATTAATCACGTCTTCAGGCTCACAGTTACGAATTTTTCTAAAATTCTCACGAATACGATCTGAGACAACAATGGTATCGTTAAGTGAATAACCAATTACCGCTAATATTGCGGCCAAAACAGTTAAATCAAATTCAAGTTGCAATACTGAGAATAAACCCAAGGTAAGCAATACATCGTGAAATAGTGCGATTACAGAGCCGATAGCAAAACGCCACTCAAAACGAAAAGCAACATAAACAAGAATACAGATAAGCGCTGTTAACATCGCTAAACCACCTTGCTCTGCAAGCTCATCACCAACACTTGCACCAACAAATTCTATACGGCGCATATCTACTTTTTGACCAGAGCCGCTTTCTAATATAGCTAATACTTCATTGCCTAACATTTCGGCTTTAACGCCTTCACGTAAACCAAGACGTATTACCACATCACGACTGCTGCCATAAAATTGTACTTTTGCATCAGGAAAGCCATTATCTGTCATCACTTGACGTAATTTATTTAAGTCAGCCGCTTGTTCAAAACCAACTTCAATAAGTGTACCGCCAGTAAAATCTAAGCCAAAGTTTAGTTTATTCACTGTTAGCGATGCGATTGAAGCAATCATCAATAAGGCACTAAAGATCATCGCTATCTTTCGATAGCTCATAAACTTGACGGTTTCTTTCAATTGTAAAATTTGCATTGTTTTAAATTCCCGTCTTACTATATAGGTAGCTTTTCAAGGCGTTTTCCACCCCAAACAGCATTAACTATGGTTCGTGAACCAATCACAGAAGTAAACATTGACGTAAGGATACCGATAGATAAAGTAACGGCGAAACCTTTCACTGGTCCAGTACCTACGGCAAATAAAATCAATGCGGCGATTAAGGTAGTAATGTTAGCATCAATAATAGTAGAGAATGCTGCTTCATAACCTTGATGAATTGCTTGTTGAACTGATTTTCCTTCTCGAATTTCTTCTCGAATACGCTCAAATATCAAAACATTGGCATCAACAGCCATACCTACAGTTAGCACAATACCTGCCATACCAGGTAATGTTAACGTTGCACCAGGAATCATCGACATAACACCAACAATTAAGACTAAGTTTGCACCCAGTGCTAAGTTAGCTACTATACCAAAAGCGCGGTAATAAATAATCATAAAAATGAAAACTAAACCAAAGCCCATTAGGATTGCTTGAAAACCAAGTTGCACGTTTTCTGCACCTAACGTCGGACCAACTGTACGCTCTTCAACAATAACAATTGGCGCAATTAAAGCGCCTGCACGTAATAATAACGCTAAGTTATGCGCTTCAGCTTGACTTTCTGCACCTGTTATACGAAAAGACTTACCTAGACGTGATTGAATAGTTGCCACAGAGATGATTTCTTGTTCTTTTTCGAAAATCATATTGCCTTCAGCATCTCTGTTATCGGTAGCTTTATACTCAATAAACACCGTTGCCATTGGTTTACCAATATTACTCTTAGTGCCATTTGACATTTTAGAGCCGCCTGCACTATCTAAAGAAATATTCACTTGTGGACGAGAATATTCATCAAAACCAGATTTTGCATCGGTGATATGATCACCTGTTAACATGATGCGTTTTTTCAATAACGTTGGTTTACCATCTCTATCACGTAATAAAATAGAACTTGCCGGTACACGACCATTTAACGCACTGGCTAAATCACCTTCGGTATCAACTAAACGAAACTCAATGGTTGCCGTAGCACTAAGAATTTCTTTCGCTGTTGCGGTATCTTGAACACCAGGTAATTCGATAACGATATGTTTTTTACCTTGGCGCTGAACAAGCGGCTCTGCAACACCTAGTTCATTAACACGGTTACGAATAATGGTGATGTTTTGCTGTAAAGCATATTCACGAATTTCTTTAAGCTTTTGCTCGGTCATTTTTGCCGTTAGCGTCAACGTATCTTCATCAGTGCTTAACAGTAGATCACGGTAGCGTTTTTTCAGTAATGATTGCCCCGCTTCTAAATCAGCCACTTTACGGAAAATAACGATAATATTATCATTAGCTTCTTTTACGCTACGGTAACGAATTTTTTCATTACGTAAATCACCACGGAAATCACTAACCATGCCTATTTTAGCTTTATTGATGGCTGCTTTCATGTTGACTTCCATCAAGAAGCTAACACCACCACTTAAATCTAAACCTAATTTCATTGGCGTACCGCCAATAGCCGCTAGCCAATCAGGCGTATTAGGCGTTAAGTTTAAAGCAACAGAAAACTTCTTACCTAAACTATCATCTAATACATCACGTGCTTTTAATTGATCTTCTGTATTTTTGAAACTCGTCAGTACTTGGCCTTTTTCTAAAAGTATACTGGCATACTCAATATTGTTTTCAGCAAGCTGTGCTTTGATGCTATCAAGGGTAGCAGCATCAGCTTCAACGCCGCGTAAACCTGAAATTTGCACTGCAGGTGATTCACCATAGAGGTTTGGTGTGGCATAGAGCGCACCTAAAGCAACGATAAACGCTACCATCAGTGTTTTCCATAAAGGGTATTTGTTTAACACAATGTGTCCTTTTTATTTATTACTTTTCGTGCGAACAAAACTTTTAATAAACAAGCTGCCCACCCTACTTAAATTAACGCTTTTAGCTTTTAACTAATAAAAAAACTATCTGCACTTTATGACTTTTAGCAAAGTTAGTTGGCTTTAGTTCAAAGAAAAAGCACGGAGTTGACGCATGTCAATGAGCACTTTTGATGATGAAATCAAGCCAAATAACGAGGATGAAATTATAAAGACTTCATTGTGCCTTTTGGTAGCACTGCATTGACAGCACCCTTTTGCACGGTAACTTCTGTACCTTCGCTAATGCTAACAACGATAAAATCTTTTTCATCAGACACTTTAACGATTTTACCAACAATGCCACCTTGCGTTAATACTTCATCACCTTTAGCAAGTGATGACATTAAGCTCTTTTGTTCTTTAACACGTTTGGCTTGTGGACGGTAAATCATAAAATAAAATACCAAACCAAATACCGCTAACATAATGATCATTTCCATGCCACCGCCCGCTGGTGCTTGTCCGCCTGCTGCATGTGCTGTACTGATAAATAAACTCATATATTCCTCTATTTCTTATTTTTAATTTATAATTTATAATTAGTTAGTGATTTTTTATTCTGTTGCTCTTTCGCTCAATTAATGAATCAAAAGTACTCATTGACTAGCGTCAATTTCGTGCACTTTCTGTAAGTGAACCAAACAACTACAAATTTCCTAACCACTCGGTTATTCAAATTTTTATTATTAATACTAGCTAAACTTGTTTGCTACCTTCAGCCAAAGGCGGTACAGGTAAATCACGTAAAGCATAAAATTCTTTTACAAAGGTGTCTAATCTACCTTGCTCAATAGCATCACGCAAACCTTGCATCACTTTTTGATAAAAATGTAAGTTATGTAAGGTATTTAATTGCGAGCCTAAAATTTCTTTACACTTATCTAAATGATGTAAATAAGCGCGCGAATAATTTTTACAGGTATAACAATCACAGGTGTCGTCAAGTGGGCTAATATCGGTTTTATGACTCGCATTACGAATTTTAATCACACCTGTATTAACGAATAAGTGACCATTTCGTGCATTACGTGTTGGCATAACACAGTCAAACATATCAATACCGCGACGTACACCTTCAACTAAATCTTCAGGTTTACCTACTCCCATCAAGTATCGGGGCTTATTTTCTGGAATCAAGGGCGCGGTATGATCTAATATGCGGACCATATCTTCTTTGGGCTCGCCTACAGATAAACCTCCAATAGCGTAACCATCAAATTCAATCGCTTTTAAGCCAGAAATTGATACTTCCCGTAAGTCTTCATACATGCCACCTTGCACTATGCCAAAAAGAGCATTGGGGCTGTCGCCATGCGCATCTTTGGAACGTTGCGCCCAACGAAGTGAAAGCTCCATTGAGTCTTTTGATTCTTTATGTGTTGCAGGATATGGCGTGCATTCATCAAATATCATCACAACATCAGAATTTAAGCTGCGCTGTACTTCCATTGAACGCTCAGGCGTTAACATAATTTTTTCACCATTTACTGGTGAGCTAAAACGTACACCTTCTTCGGTAATTTTACGCATTTTACCTAAGCTAAAAACTTGAAAACCGCCTGAATCCGTTAAAATTGGTTTATCCCAATTCATAAAACGGTGTAAACCACCATGTTGTTCAATAATCTCTGTGCCTGGGCGTAACATTAAATGAAAGGTATTACCTAAAATAATATCTGCGCCTGTGGCTTCAACTTCTTCAGATTTCATACCTTTAACTGTGCCATAAGTACCAACGGGCATGAATGCAGGTGTTTCAACCACGCCGCGATCAAAGGTTAGTCGGCCTCGGCGAGCTTTGCCATCGGTATTGATTAATTCATATTTCATTTTATTTTTTACTGTTTTAGTCATAAAAATCTCTTTTTCACCTACTAGCGAAACAGGCTAGCGGTGTTTGGTGTAACAAATATTATTACTGGCTATAACTCAATTTTTCATTAACTCTGATTATTTAATTTATTGTCCAATTTATTACTTAATTGATTACTGGGCTTCTTCTATAGCCGTTCGCTTGGTTAAAAACATCGCATCACCATAACTAAAGAATCGATACTCTTCAGTTATTGCATGCTGGTACGCTTTCATAATATGCTCATACCCTGAGAAGGCACTAACTAACATGAGTAACGTTGACTCTGATAAATGAAAGTTAGTCACTAACGCATCAATCACTTTGAACTGATAACCTGGCGTGATAA
>JAWSUX010000130.1:0-6138 GCA_033852215.1 Colwellia sp.
CCCAACGCAGTCTACTTTTTATTGCGCTTATGGTTGTTACCTACTTACTGTTTAGTCAATGGCAATTACAGAATGCACCTGAAGCACAACAGACAAGTATTACCCAACAACAAGAAACAACTAACGCCAACGCTGATTTTGTCCCTGAATCATCAACTGCAATAACAAGTGCAGTTAAGTCGACCACAGCAAGTGCCAAATTAATTAATGTAGTGACTGATACTTTCACTATTAAAATTAATAGTCAAGGTGGTGATATTGTTGACGTTAAACTGCATAAATTTAATACAGAACAGGGTAATGGCATTCCCTTTACCATTATGCAAAATGGCAATCAAAAATATATAGCACAAAGTGGCTTAACAGGTGCAAATGGTATTGACCGTATTATTAAAGGTCGTCCAATTTATAGTAGTAACCAAAGTAATTATGAATTAGCTGATAATAATAATTTGATTGTTGATTTAACTTTTGAAGATGAAACAGGTCTGCAAGTTATTAAACGTTTTACTTTTAACGCGAATAGTTACCGAGTTGATGTTGAATATTTAATAACAAACAATAGTAACAATACTATTTCTGTACAAATGTATGGGCAATTAAAACAGTCTGCGGCTGTTGATAGTTCTTCAGGTATGTTACCAACTTATCGTGGTGCAGCTTTTTCAACAACTGAAGATCGTTATGAAAAATATGACTTTGACGATATTGAAGAAGCAAACTTAAATAAAACAACCTCTGGTGGTTGGATTGCCATGCTTGAACATTATTTTGTTTCAGCTTGGATCCCCAATGCTAAAGACAGTAACCAACTTTACACAAGTTATAATAATAACTTTGAAGCTGTTATTGGCTTTAAAGCACCCGCAATTAATATTGATGCTGGCCAACAAGGCGCAACATCAGCCATTTTCTATGTAGGTCCTAAAGATCAAAAAGTATTAGAAAAAATAGCACCTAACTTAGATTTAACCATTGATTACGGTTTCTTGTGGATGATTAGTCAACCACTATATGGTTTGCTAAATATCATACAGTCGGGAGAATTTAGTTTCTTTGGCATGTTCGATATAGATCTTGGTGGCGTTGGAAATTGGGGTTTAGCTATAATTATCATTACGTTAATTATAAAAGGTGCTATGTACCCGCTAACGAAAGCGCAATATACATCAATGGCAAAAATGCGTGAATTAGCACCTAAAATGGCGCAGTTAAAAGAACGTTTTGGCGATGACAGACAAAAAATGTCACAAGCTACTATGGAAATGTACCGTAAAGAAAAAGTGAATCCTGCTGGAGGTTGTTTACCATTACTTCTGCAAATGCCTATTTTCTTAGCCTTATACTGGGTATTTTTAGAAAGTGTCGAATTACGTCACGCACCATTTGTATTCTGGATACAAGACTTGTCAGCAATGGATCCGTACTTTGTTCTGCCTATATTTATGGGTGCCAGTATGTATGTTATGCAAAAAATGCAACCTATGACGATACAAGATCCAATGCAGCAAAAAATTATGCAATACATGCCTGTCGTATTTTCAATATTCATGGCATGGTTCCCGTCGGGTCTAGTACTTTATTGGTTAGTGAGTAACCTAATTTCAATTGCCCAAATGAAAGTTATTTTTAGTGGTATTGAAAAGAAAAAGCTAGCTGATACAAAATAGGTAAGCTTCAAAAAATAAAATAAAAAGGTGGTTACTTGTAAAAGTAGTCACCTTTTTTTATTAATAACTTTTATAGTAAAATAACAGTTATTCGCATATTTCAATTTAAATACACATAAGAAACGCCATGACCTCATTATCGCAACAAAGCACAATAGCCGCACAAGCCACTGCTCCTGGCAGAGGTGGTGTAGGAATTATTAGGGTTTCAGGACCCGAAGCACGCCATGTTGCCGAGGCTGTTTTAGGTAAAGTACCACAAGTAAGAAAAGCTGAGTATTTGCCATTTTTAGATGAAAATGGCAAAACTATAGATCAAGGAATAGCGCTATTTTTTCAATCTCCTAATTCGTTTACAGGAGAAGATGTAATTGAATTTCAGGGTCATGGCGGACCTGTTATTTTAGATATGTTACTCAAAGCTATTTTAACCTTGCCGAAAGTTATTATGGCCAAACCTGGTGAGTTTAGCGAACAAGCCTTTTTAAACGATAAACTCGATTTAACTCAAGCTGAAGCGATTGCTGATTTAATTAATTCAAGTTCAGAGCAGGCTGCCCGCTCTGCCCTACACTCTTTGCAAGGTGATTTTTCAAAACTTGTCCATGAAATGGTAGAAAGTATTATTCATTTACGCATGTATGTTGAAGCTGCCATTGATTTTCCTGAAGAAGAAATAGACTTTCTTGCTGATAAAAAAATAGTCACCGATTTAAAAAACATCATTAGCAAAGTTGAAGCCGTACGTAAACAAGCCCAACAAGGCAGTATTATTCGTGAAGGAATGCGCGTAGTTATCGCTGGTCGTCCAAATGCGGGAAAATCAAGTTTACTCAATGCATTAAGCGGTAAAGAAACCGCCATAGTAACTGATATTGCAGGTACTACACGTGATGTATTAGCTGAACAGATTCATATCGATGGCATGCCTTTACATATTATAGATACTGCAGGTTTGCGTGAGAGTGATGATAAAGTTGAGAAAATAGGCATAGAACGAGCTTGGCAAGAGATAAAACAAGCAGATAGAGTACTGTTAATGGTTGATGCAAGTGAAGATCATACCGCGCTCGAAGATGAACAAGACATTAAAAATTACTACCCTGAATTTTTTTCTCAGTTACCTGATAATATTGGTTTAACTTTAGTTAGAAACAAAGCGGATATTAATAATGCTAATACTGGTTTAACAGAACATACCGATAATAATAATAAGCAACATACTATTATCACGCTATCAGCTAAAACAGGCGCAGGCATTGAGAGCTTAAAAGAGCATTTAAAAATTATTATGGGCTATCAAGGTAGTACCGAAGGTGGTTTCATGGCAAGAAGACGTCATTTGGTCGCTTTAGACAATACACACCAGCACTTACTAACGGGATTAGAACAACTTGAGTCTTATGTTGCTGGTGAAATACTGGCTGAAGAGTTGCGCATATGTCAGCAAGAGTTAGATCAAATCACTGGTGAATTTACAAGTGATGACTTATTAGGAAAAATATTCTCATCTTTTTGTATTGGTAAATGATGAAGGTAAGCAAATAAAAACGACAGTATTTCAAATTGATCTATTTGATATTAGGCATTAATATAACCATATTTACTTCAATGACGTCACATGCAGAACTTTACTTAACTGTTGGTATATGGCCTCGATTCGTTCATTGTTACTTACCTTGGTATCCGAATGGATTAATGCCTGACAAATTTCTTTTTTCAGTTTTTCTGTCACATTAGGGCGTTTAGCATCATCCCAAAGCGCTTCAAATGCCTCTCCTAAATGATCAAAGAAATGCTCAAGCCCTCCTTCACCACCACCTAAATGAAAGGTTTCAAAAGGGCCCATAACAGACCAACGCGGTCCTAATGATGTTTTCATAGCAAGATCAACATCTTCAACTGTAGCCTGTCCTGTAGCCACAGCATCAACAGCTTCTCTCCATACAGCAGCCTGCAAACGGTTGGCTAAGTGCCCTAACCTTTCTTTCTTTAAATGAATGGCGGTTTTATTTAGTGAGCGGTAGAAATTCAACGCTTTGATAAGGGTCTCAGGAGAAGTATNNNGGATTAAAAGGATGCCCAACAAGTACTCTATCAGCAAAAGCAATATTTTTTTGCAATACCGAAGGCTGTATAGTTGAAGTTGAAGACGCCACAATACAATTTTCATCAAGTTCAAACGAAATTTCCTGATAGAGAGCCTGTTTTTTAATTTCGCTCTCAGGACCACTCTCCTGAACGAAAAATGCATTAGATACAGCTTGCTCAGGACTATTCGATATAATCAAGCGTTGGCATAGATCGCTCCCTAAAAATATAGAAAGCCTACTTTGAAGATTCGGTGCAGGATCCCAAACTTTTACAGTATAACCGTACGTCAAAAATAGCTTAGTCCAACTACGTCCTATAACACCACAACCTAAAACAGCGACAATTTTATTTTCCCTACCTTGATTGTCTAACTTACTCTGTGATTCACTCAAGTTTATGCACCTCTATAAATATAATTTCACACAGTCCTTACGAGAAAGTTATGCGGTTATATATTAAATATATTGGGATAAATAATTACTTTAATCAAATAGAATAATAATTAAACAATTATTTGGTGTATGCAAAGTGCTTGTTAATCACATTTTACGTAATACAATAACGCCATTATTTTTATTTAAGATACTTACATGAGCTCATTTCAAATAATTGTTGGCAGTATGCTTGGTGGCACAGAATATGTTGCAGAAGCATGCGAAGAAACCCTAAATGAACTTGGTCATAATGTAAAAGTTCATCTCAATCCTGATTTTAAAACGATCGTTGATCAGACTTTTAGCGGAAAAAACAACCTAAATTTACAAGAAAAAAGCATCTGGTTGATTTGTACCTCCACTCATGGCGCAGGTGACTACCCTGACAATATTAAAGAATTTGTCAGTGATCTCGATCATTGTTCACAAGATCTATCCACTGTTAGTTTATTAACCATAGGGGTTGGCGACTCAAGTTATGATACTTATTGTAAGGCAGCAAAAAACATATTAAACACTTTAAAATTAAAAGGTTGTAACGAGTTACAACAAATAAAGACCATTGATATGTCACTGAATATAGATCCAGAAGAGCTTGCTTGTCAGTGGTTATCAGCAAATAACGATCTGTTTTAGATCAGTGCTTGATCACTTACCCCTAAGTTACACACACTTTACATATAAATAAATTGATATTGTGGATAAAACAATGAATAACCCGTTAATTTTCTATTATTATTCAGTTGATTAAATATAAATTAATTTACCCTGTGTATAACTAGACCTTTTGATCAAAGGTTATTTGCTAAATGATCAAAGGTTGATCACAATGTTTTATCTAGTATTAGTTATTAATAATAAAGAATAAAAAGCACTTACCCACAGAAGTAAACGATCCTAATAAGTAATAATAATAAGATCTTTATAAAGATCTCTTTTATATATTAAGGATCATGACCGATCTTTTTTACACATTTGATCGTATCCATGAGAAGAAAAAAGCGTTAAAATATGTCTCCTTATTTTTAAGCACTCATTTTTGAATTGAGTTGTTTATCAAATTTAGCTAAGCAGGATTTTTATTTTATGTGGTTTCAAGAGTCTTATGACGTTATCGTTGTTGGTGGTGGTCATGCCGGCACAGAAGCATCACTTGCTGCGGCACGTATGGGCTGTAAAACATTGTTGCTTACTCATAACATCGATACGCTAGGTCAAATGTCATGTAATCCGGCCATTGGTGGCATTGGCAAGGGTCATTTGGTTAAAGAAATTGATGCTTTGGGTGGCCTCATGGCTACTGCGATAGACCACAGTGCTATTCAATTTAGAACCTTAAATGCTAGCAAAGGCCCTGCGGTTAGAGCAACCCGTGCACAATCAGATAGAGCTCTGTACAGAGCATTTGTTAGAAATACGCTAGAAAATCAAGAAAACTTAACTATTTTTCAACAACCTTGTGATGACTTGATCCTTGAAAATGATTGTGTTGTTGGTGTATCAACACAAATGGGATTGAAATTTAAAGGAAAAACGGTAGTACTGACCGTAGGAACTTTCTTAGCAGGTCAAATACACATTGGTTTAAACAACTATCAAGGTGGTCGTGCAGGTGATCCAGCCAGTATAAATTTAGCTGCTAAAATGCGTGATATGCCATTTAGAATGGATCGTTTGAAAACAGGTACTCCACCAAGGTTAGATGCGCGATCATTAGACTTTTCACAAATGGAAGAGCAACCTGGTGATACACCACGTCCTGTGTTTTCATTTATGGGCTCTCGTGAAGACCATCCTGAGCAAATTTCTTGTTTTATAACTCATACTAACGAAGAAACTCATCAGCATATTCGTGATGGTTTAGATAGATCACCAATGTACACCGGTGTAATAGAAGGTATTGGTCC
Source organism: Colwellia sp. (assembly GCA_033852215.1). Lineage (GTDB taxonomy): Bacteria > Pseudomonadota > Gammaproteobacteria > Enterobacterales > Alteromonadaceae > Colwellia. The sequence goes on from JAWSUX010000130.1 coordinate 6,106, forward strand.
AAGGTACTGCCCTTCTATCGAAGATAAAATAAC
>JAWSUX010000596.1:0-485 GCA_033852215.1 Colwellia sp.
AACGCCCTAATAATGGGCAAAAAATTGTTGGCTAAAATGTTGAGGAACGAAAACAGCCAACTGTTTTTTGTCCTTATTTATTAGCTTGTTATATTTCACAGTCTACCACCAAGAGCAATGTGAATTTGTATACCAGCAAGAATTACCAAAATGGAAATTAAAATACCATAGAGAGTTGTTGCTGCAACAGAGTTAAGTAAGCGCCACATGAATCCATTTTTACTTTGATGTTTCCAAGTGATAATAAAAAAACCAACCAAGCCAATAATTGGAAGTATTACATCAAATTTCAAAGTCCAACTATCTGGATTTTGACCGCCAAGGATATAAATAACATCTAGGGCTAGCCAAATTAAAAAGGAAACTAATAAATATAAAAACGAAAGTTTTAAATACTTATTTGTGCTCACAAACTTATTCATAGCATCCATACTTTGAGTGAAATATAACGCCTCATTAAGAGGCAAAAAATAGTTGGTTAAAAT
>JAWSUX010000597.1:0-452 GCA_033852215.1 Colwellia sp.
TTCTTTAAAAGGTGTTAATATTCGTGCAAAACTATCGATAAAATCATTCTCTATCAATGAGTTATCAACTTTTAAGTCAATAGAGCTCAGGTGATTTTCTCGCGCATCTGTTATCGTCATTATATCCCGAGCGGTCATTGTATTACCACCTGAATAATCATCAAAACTGACCTGTCCACTACAGACTAAAATAGCATCCGTTTGTAGTATTTCAGCAAAACGATCATAATCATCAGGAAACAGACGAATATCCATACGTGCACTTCTGTCATCTAGGGTAACAAGTGCCCAGCGGCGACCTCGTTTATTGACCAAAACACGTACACCAATAACTAATCCAACAGCGATCGATTGTCTATCTCGCCCTGACGGCTGCATTGCCACTAAACGGCCTGATGCGTACTTTTTAATCTCACTTAAATAACGATTAATAGGGTGGCCAGTTAAATAAA
>JAWSUX010000131.1:0-1630 GCA_033852215.1 Colwellia sp.
AACACGTATACTCTCATTTTTTGTTTACTGTCACTTTCACCTTAAAATTTTCTAACCATTATTAATAACTGGATCTTTTTTTACATGCGTTTTTTCAATATTTTTTTTAAAAAACTACTCATAGTTCATTGCTTTATTTTCAGTTTATCCACCTTAGCTGAGCCTTGGATTGATACTTCAGATATCTATTTAAAAGCTAATATCCAGCTACTTGCTGATGCTGGTCATATCATCACCCCAGTCACTACCTACCCATTAATGTGGCATGATATAAATCAAGATATCAAAAAAATCAATACCAGCACACTAACAAACGCCCAACAAAATGCTTACTTTTATATTAATCATCAATTTAGGCTAGCTAGCAAAAACCAAACTCGTATTAAAGTACAGATAGGCATTGACGATACGCGTTTTTCTAGCTTTGGCGATACTTACCGAGATAGCAATAGTTTACAGATACAAAGCACCTCTATGATGGATAACTTTGCCACTAATATCTCTTATAGCTATTACCTTGACGCTCAAGATACAGAAAGAAATATTGATGAAAGAAAGCGCTGGGATAACAGCTATCTTGCTGCATTTTGGGGTAACTGGATCATAACCTTAGGTAAGCAAGACCGATGGTTTGGCCCAACGTGGGATAGCAGTTTAAGTTTAAGTAATAACGCTAGACCTATAACAGCGGTGAGTTTAACGCGTAAATCAGCCAAAGCTTTTATTATTCCTTTTACTGAGTTTGATATTCCATGGACGGTTACTACGTTTATGGGGAAAATGGATGACAAACGAGAAGTTAACAATACCTTATTATGGGGCTTCCGTTTAAATTTCAAACCATTTAAAAATTTAGAGGTCGGTGTTACCCGCTTAGCACAATGGGGCGGTGATGACCGACCACAAGATTTAAATACTTTTTGGAACGTGTTAATAGGTAAAGATAACTGTGGTGCTGGTGGCTTGGAATGTGATGACAATAACGAACCTGGCAATCAGCAGGCAGGTTTTGATATGCGTTATTCATTTAATCTATTTGATACCCCGATTGCATTTTACGGTCAATACTTTGCTGAGGACGGAGATAACACTGGTGGTTTAAGCCTAGTGACAAAAGCTAAATATCAAGGTGGCCTTGATATGCATGTTAATTTATTTTCATTACCAACCACTGCTTATATTGAATATACGGATACTTTTCAAGATTGCAGTAGAAGTACTAGCAACCTAGGTAACTGTTATTACGAACATCATATTTATAAAACAGGCATGCGTTTTCATGATCGTACCCTAGGTAGTTTGTATGACAATGATGCCAAAACCATAATTTTAGGAACTATATCGCAATTGAATAGCAATACCCGTATGACGACTAAATTGCGTTATTTAGACCTTAACCATGACAATAGTGATAAAGCGCCAGATAACCCGATTATCGGTAACCCATTAACCAGTATCCATGAAACAATTTATATGCTTTCAACCACGGTACAGCATAATTATAGGAATTGGCGTTTTACCGTAGGCGCAGATATCAGCCATTCTACGTTTCCTAATAGTACAAGTAATACAGAGAATAGTACTGACTTTAACGGCTCGTTAACGGTTGAATATAACCTATAAAACTAAA
>JAWSUX010000131.1:1694-3753 GCA_033852215.1 Colwellia sp.
TTAAAACAGATTCAAGTAGAAATAAATCAAATAAAAACCCGCGCTAATTAACGCGGGTTTTTTACGTCTATTCGTTAATTAGTTCACCAATTTAGATTACTGATTTAAAAGGATAAAACACATGAGCATTACAAACGCTTCTAGCAATAAAGCTAATGACGACAAAGTGATTATATTTGATACTACATTACGTGATGGTGAACAAGCGCTTAATGCCAGTTTATCGGTGCATGAAAAACTACAAATAGCACAAGCAATTGAACGTTTAGGTGTTGATGTAATGGAGGTTGGTTTCCCTGTTTCTTCCCCTGGTGATTTTGAATCCGTACAGCAAATTGCTCGTACTGTTAAAAATGCCCGTGTTTGTGGTTTAGCACGTGCGGTAGAAGCAGATATTGACGCTTGTGGTGAAGCTTTAAAAGTAGCAGACCAATTTCGCATTCATACCTTTATTTCAACCTCAGACGTGCATGTGCAGCAAAAACTTAAAAAAGAGTTTTCTGACGTAGAAGCCATGGCAGTACATGCGGTAAAACATGCACGTAAATATACCGACGATGTAGAATTTTCTTGTGAAGATGCCGGTCGTACTCCTATTGATAATTTATGTCGCATGGTAGAAAGTGCCATTAAAGCAGGCGCTACAACGGTTAATATTCCTGATACGGTTGGTTACACCTTACCGTTTGAATTTCAAGGTATTATTACTGACTTATTTAATCGTGTTCCTAATATCGATCAAGCCATTATTTCAGTACATTGTCATAACGATTTAGGGTTAGCTGTTGCGAATTCTATGGCTGCGGTACAGGCAGGTGCTCGTCAAATAGAATGTACTATTAACGGCATAGGAGAGCGTGCAGGTAACTGTTCATTAGAAGAAGTGGCAATGATAATGCAAACCCGTCAAGCCCTATTAGGTGTGTCGACCAACATTAATCATCAAGAAATAGCGCGTGTATCTAAGTTAGTCAGCACTGTGTGTAATATGCCAGTGCAGTTAAACAAAGCCATAGTGGGTGGCAACGCTTTTAGTCACTCATCCGGCATTCATCAAGACGGCATGTTAAAAGCCAGTAATACTTACGAGATCATGACACCTGAAAGTGTCGGTATAGCTAAAACTAAACTAAACCTAACCTCTCGCAGTGGTCGCCATGTCATTAAACATCGAATGGAAAGTTTAGGTTATCAAGAAAGCGATTACGATATAGAGCAGCTTTATTCTGATTTTTTAGCTTTAGCGGATAAAAAAGGTCAGGTATTCGATGATGATTTAGAGGCGTTAGTATTTAAATTACAGCAAACTGATTTAGCCGACCATTATCGTATCGAACAAATGAATGTGGTTGCTGGTACAGGTGATTTTTCTACTGCCAGTATTAAGTTAACCTCAGGCAAAGGCGAAGAAGCAACTGTTCAAATAATATCAGCGACAGGCAATGGTCCTGTAGATTCATTATATCAAGCAATTAAAAAAGCGGTAGATATCGACTTTGAAGTAAAAAATTATAAAATTTCAAACAAAGGCTCAGGTGAAGATGGTTTAGGTCAAGCCGATCTTGTCATCACTTGGCAAGACAGAAATTTCCATGGTTATGGCCTAGAAACTGATGTAATTCAAGCGTCAGGGCAAGCACTCATTCATGCCTTGAATAGCATTCGCCGCGCCATCACCATTGCAGAACTTAAATCGGCACAGTAGAGCAATAAATTTACTCTACTGTGATGACTTAGAAAATTTAACAAGTAAATTTTAGAAAATAAGGTTATCAAACATGTCCAACATAGCAATTTTAGCCGGTGATGGTATCGGCCCAGAAGTAATGGTTGAAGCGAAAAAAGTTTTAACTACCATTAGTAAAAAATTTGATATAGAAATCAAAACTAAAGATTATGATATTGGTGGTGCCGCCATTGATAATCATGGTAATGCTTTACCTGATTCAACCATGGCAGGCTGTGAAGCAAGTGATGCAATATTATTTGGTAGCGTTGGCGGCCCTAAATGGGCTAACTTACCACCAACAGAGCAGCCAGAGCGCTGTGCATTATTAGG
>JAWSUX010000132.1:0-2312 GCA_033852215.1 Colwellia sp.
AGCCTAATAATGCACAGCGCTCAGGTTGCTCTGTTGGTGGTAAGTTAGCCCATTTAGGACCGCCAACGCTGCCAAATAATATAGCATCGCTTGCTTCACACCCTGCCATGGTGGAATCAGGTAAAGCATTACCATGATTATCAATGGCGGCGCCACCAATATCATAATCTTCAGTATTGATTTCTATATCAAATTTTTTACTAATGGTAGTTAAAACTTTTTTCGCTTCAACCATTACTTCTGGGCCGATACCATCACCGGCTAAAATTGCTATGTTGGACATGTTTGATAACCTTATTTTCTAAAATTTATTTGCTAAGTCATTACAGTAGAGTGAGCTTATTGCCTTACTGTGCAGATTTAAGTTCTGCAATGGTCATGGCGCGACGAATGCTATTCAATGCATGAATAAGTGCTTGCCCTGACGCTTGAATTACATCAGTTTCTAGACCATAACCATGGAAGTTTCTGTCTTGCCAAGTGATAACAAGATCGGCCTGACCTAAACCATCTTCACCCGATCCTTTGTTGGAAATTTTATAGTTTTTTACTTCAAAGTCGATATCTACCGCTTTTTTAATTGCTTGATATAATGAATCAACAGGACCATTGCCTGTCGCTGATATTATTTGAACTTTTGCTTCATCACCTTTTCCTGAGGTTAACTTAATACTGGCAGTAGAGAAATCACCCGTACCGGCAACCACATTCATCTGTTCGATACGATAATGATCGGCTAAATCAGTTTGCTGTAATTTAAATACTAATGCCTCTAAATCATCATCGAATACTTGACCTTTTTTATCTGCTAACGCTAAGAAGTCAGAATAAAGCTGTTCTATATCGTAATCACTTTCTTGATAACCTAAGCTTTCCATTCGATGTTTAATAACATGGCGACCACTGCGAGAAGTTAGATTAAGTTTAGTTTTAGCTATACCGACACTTTCAGGTGTCATAATTTCGTAAGTATTACTGGCTTTTAACATGCCATCTTGATGAATACCAGATGAGTGACTGAAAGCGTTGCCACCGACAATAGCTTTGTTTAACTGCACGGGCATATTACATACAGTACTAACTAACTTAGATACACGCGCTATCTCTTGATGGTTAATGTTGGTCGACACACCTAATAAGGCTTGACGGGTTTGCATTATCATTGCCACTTCTTCTAATGAACAGTTACCCGCACGCTCTCCTATACCGTTAATTGTACATTCTATCTGACGAGCACCTGCCTGTACCGCAGCCATAGAATTCGCAACAGCTAGCCCTAAATCGTTATGACAATGTACTGAAATAATGGCTTGATCGATATTAGGAACACGATTAAATAAGTCAGTAATAATACCCTGAAATTCAAACGGTAAGGTGTAACCAACCGTATCAGGAATATTAACCGTTGTCGCACCTGCTTTAATGGCGCTTTCTACCATGCGACATAAATTATCAATAGGAGTACGACCCGCATCTTCACAAGAAAATTCTACATCGTCAGTATATTTACGTGCATGTTTTACCGCATGTACTGCCATGGCTTCTACGTCAGAAAATTCTTTTTTAAGCTTTTGCTGTATATGCACATCTGAGGTTGAAATAAAGGTGTGAATACGAAACTGGTCAGCTACTTTTAACGCTTCACCACAAGCGTCAATGTCTGCTTCTACCGCACGAGCTAAACCACAAACTCGAGCATTTTTAACTGTGCGGGCAATTTGCTGTACAGATTCAAAATCACCAGGGGAAGAAACGGGAAAACCAACTTCCATCACATCAACACCTAAGCGTTCAATCGCCAACGCTATCTGCAGTTTTTCATGCACTGATAAACTGGCATTAAGCGCTTGTTCACCATCACGTAAAGTGGTATCAAATATAATAACTTTGTCGTCATTAGCTTTATTGCTAGAAGCGTGTGTAATGCTCATGTTTTTTGTCCTTTAAAATCAGTAATCTAAATTGGTAAACTAATTAACGCATAGACGTAAAAAACCCGCGTTAATTAGCGCGGGTTTTTATTTGATTTGTTTCTACTTGAATCTGTTTTAAATTAAGTAATAAGCAATAAAAACCTAGCCGCGCATGATGAGTGCGAGCAAGAGGTTTAGGGTAACGTGCTTAATTGATTTAATCATTGTCATTTAATTCGATTTTACTTAATAAATGTAAGTTAATATATGCGTATTAGTTTAAAACTATTCATATGTGCTTATTAATAACGTATTAGGTAGGCTAGTGTCAATACTTTAAATCGTATACTTTAGTTTTATAGGTTATATTCAACCGTTAACGAGCCGTTAAAGTCAGTA
>JAWSUX010000598.1:0-1584 GCA_033852215.1 Colwellia sp.
AAATCATAGGTACATTTAAATCAATTTTACGGGTTACTTTAGTTTTTAAATCGGCAGTGTGTGGGAGTACTTTCGAATGAGCAGGTACAAGTAATACCTCATCAAAAGTTAGGGCTTCTTGGGCAATTCTTAGCATCGCAACATCTCTCTAAAAGGGTTGGTTAGGGAGTGAATATTGCGGCAGAATTTTAACCGTTTTCTTGTTTTAGGTAAACCTATTTCTATAAAATTTTAACAACTCTATACAAAACAGCGCAAAAATAATGCCGAAATACACTAAAAAGATGAAAACAAATTGAAAACAGACTTTATTCATTAAATAATAGCGTTTCTTTATTTCTATAAAGAAAAACTATTATCCGAATTTAGATCCCTTAAAAGTTAAAATATGAGCCAACAACATATATTACAAGTTAGTGAGTTGACCAAAAAAGTCCGCTTTATTTTAGAAAGCGAGCTAAATACTGTTTGGTTAACGGGTGAAATATCGAACTTTATTGCTGCGAGTTCAGGTCATTGGTATTTATCTTTGAAGGACGCTAAGTCACAAGTAAAATGTGCGATGTTTAAGGGAAGTAATCGGCGGGTGCGTTTATCGGGTGCGACCAAACCGATAAACGGCCAACAAGTATTGGTACGAGCCAAAGTTTCTCTATATGAGCCACGAGGTGACTTTCAATTAATTATTGAACACATGGAAGATGCCGGCGCAGGTTTATTACGTCAACAATTTGAACAACTTAAAAACAAACTTAATGCCCAAGGTCTATTTGACTTAAGCCATAAAAAAAACATACCTAGCCATATTAATTGCGTTGGTATTATTACCTCTCCTACGGGTGCAGCCGTCAAAGATATTATTACCGTATTAAAGCGTCGCAATCCAAACATTAACATAATTATTTACCCTGCTTTAGTTCAAGGTGAACTTGCTCAGGGCGATATTTGCCATGCTATTAATATTGCCAATACGCGCAAAGAGTGTGATGTATTAATTGTGGGCCGTGGTGGTGGCTCACTAGAAGATTTATGGCCATTTAACGAAAAAAGGGTAGTACATGCTATATATCAAAGCACCTTACCTATTATTAGTGCAGTTGGACATGAAATTGATACCACTTTAGCTGATTATGTTGCCGACTTACGCGCTGCAACGCCCTCGGCAGCAGCCGAATTAGTATCAAGCGACAGTAGTGAGTTACTTAATAAAGTACTGCTATTTAGACAACGTTTAACTAAGTCTATGCAAGATAAATGTCATAACTTACGTAGCGAAGTAAGCCATTTACAGCATAGATTAGCGCAAGTTCATCCCGAGCAACAACTGCAAGTACAGCAACAAAAAGCAGATGAATTATCTTTACGCTTACAGCAAGCCATGAAGCGAAATTTACAACACGCTAATATAAAACCTACACAATTACAGCAGCGTTTAGCGCACTTATCTCCAGACAAAAAGATTAAACAACAACAGCAAAGGCTTAAGCAAAGTGAGCAACGTTTAATACATGTTATGCACAACAATATTCAGCATAAAAGTGAACAATTTATTCACCTAATAAAGCAATTACAGCTTGTTAGTCC
>JAWSUX010000133.1:0-4103 GCA_033852215.1 Colwellia sp.
ATTTTTTACTGATATTAACAACGGCGTTTGCCTTTAGTAGCATTTGTTTTGTAGGTCAAGCGAGCGCAACGCAATATGCTCCTAATTTTAAAGGCACTGAAATTACTGAGTTTGTAAATATTGTCGGTAAGAATTTGAAAAAAACCATGATTGTTGATCCTAATGTGCGCGGCAAAGTGAATGTCCGCAGTTATGATTTGCTGAGTGAAAAACAATATTATCAATTTTTCTTAAATGTACTTGAAGTTTATGGTTATGCTGCGGTAACAATGGATAATAATATTATCAAAATCATCCGCAATAAAGATGCTAAAACGGCTTCTATTCCGGTTGTTGGTAGTGACAGTGCTACTTTTGGCGATGAAATGGTTACTCGCGTAGTTGAAGTTAAAAACGTTACTGTACGTGAATTAGTGCCTTTATTACGTCAGTTATCAGATCAAGCTGGTGGTGGTAATGTTGTAAATTACGATCCCGCTAACGTTATTATGATCACTGGCACAGCTGCAACGGTAAATCGTTTAGTACAAATTATTGAACGTGTTGATAGAGCTGGCGATCAAGATGTTGAGATCATAAAACTTAAATATGCTTCAGCCAGTGAGATGGTGCGTATTATTGAAGCAATGAATAAATCGACTGGCGGCAAAGCGGGTCAGCCGACCTTTTTAATTCCTAAAATTGTTGCTGATGATAGATCAAACAGCGTTATTGTTAGCGGTGAAATTCAAGCGCGTGAACGTGTGACGCGTTTGATAAAACGTTTAGACAGTGAATTAGAAAGTAACGGTAATACTCGTGTTTATTACCTTAAATACTCAAAAGCTGACGATTTAGTTAAGGTGCTTAAAGGCGTTAGTGAATCAATTGCCGCAGAAACGAAAAGCACAAAAACTAAAAACCGTAGCAGTAATAATCGCACTGTCAGTATCGAAGCGCATGAGTCGACCAATACTGTCGTTATCACCGCACAACCTGACATGTTACGTTCACTTGAAGAAGTTATTCGTCAATTGGATGTGCGTCGCGCACAAGTATTGGTTGAAGCAATAATCGTCGAAGTTTTTGAAAGTGATGGTGTTAGCTTAGGCGTACAGTGGTATAACGAGGCGGGTGGTTTTACCCAGTTTAACAATGGCCCTGCTCCTATTTCATCGATTGCTGCTGGCGCAGAAGCTGCTAAAACGACTCCTGGCGACTGGGTTGGTCCGGTAACCAATACCGTGTCTGGAGAGGTCACTCCTGGTTTTTTTCAAAATGATACAAAAGGCGATTACAGCATACTGACACAAGTCTTAGGTAGTGTCAGTGGTATGATGTTTGGCATTGCTAAAAATGACTGGGGTGCAATTGTGCAGGCAGTGAGTAGTGATACTAATTCTAATATCCTTGCTACGCCGAGTATTACCACACTCGATAACGAAGAAGCGTATTTTATTGTAGGTCAAGAAATACCTATTCTTACTGGCTCAACCAGTAGCAGTACCAATTCTAATCCTTTCCAAACCGTAGAACGCCAAGAAGTCGGTATTAAATTACGTGTTACGCCACAAATTAATGAAGGCAATGCCGTGCAACTTATTATCGAGCAAGAAGTATCATCGGTTAGTGGTACTACGGGTGTTGATATCTCGATTAATAAAAGAGAAATAAAAACCACCGTGATGGCTGATAGTGGCTCAACGGTAGTATTAGGTGGTTTAATTGACGAAGACGTGCAAGAAAGTGTGCAAAAAGTACCATTGTTAGGTGATATCCCTTTTATTGGTCACTTATTTAAATCGACCAGTAATAGTACTCGAAAACGTAATTTAATGGTGTTTTTACGCGCGACGATAGTACGTGATGCGAGTTTAATGAACGAAATTAGTGAAAATAAATATAACTTTATCCGCGCTGACCAAATTCGTAAACACGAAGAAGGTTTGTCGTTAATGAGCAATGAAAATATGCCTATTTTACCGCAATGGCAGGATGCATTGACTTTACCGCCTTCATTTAATGAATATCAAGGTGATATTGAAAAGCGAAAGCTTGAGCAAGAAAAACAACAAAAAGACATTATAGATAAACTTTCAAATACGGAAGATAGAAGCTAATGGCAGATGAATCGGTAGAGCAAGTGGTTATTGCTCAAGATACTGAGCAGCCGCTAGAGCATGCAACAAGTTCATGGCTTTTACCTTTTGCTTTTGCTAAGCGCCATAACGTTTTAGTAACAGCCGATGAAGAAACCGGTGCATATAAATTGCATTGTTTAGCCGATGTTAATTTTGATATCGTTTTAGAAGTACGTCGTTTATTAAGAGCACCTGTTAGTTTTGATTTTCAAGAAACCACTGCCTTTGAATTAATGCTAACGAAAATTTACCAAAGAGACTCTTCTGAAGCACAGCAAATGATGGAAGATATCGGTAATGAAGTTGATTTATATTCACTGGCTGATGAAATAACCGAAAGTGAAGATTTATTAGAAAATGAAGATGACGCACCTATCATTAAACTGATCAACGCTATGCTCAGTGAAGCGATCAAAGAAGGTGCTTCAGATATTCATATTGAAACTTTTGAGAATACATTGCAAATACGTTTTCGTGTTGATGGTGTATTACGTGAAGTATTAAAACCTAATCGTAAATTAGCATCATTATTGGTTTCGCGCATTAAGGTCATGGCGAAGCTCGATATAGCTGAAAAACGCATTCCTCAAGATGGTCGTATTTCGCTACGCATTGGTGGTCGAGCTGTTGATGTACGAGTATCTACTATGCCAACCGGACATGGCGAACGTGTGGTTTTACGTTTGTTAGATAAAAATGCCGTTCGCTTAGATTTGAAAGATTTAAGTATGACAGATCATAACCGTGCTAATTTCTCTCATATGATTGAGAAACCGCATGGAATTATTTTGGTAACAGGGCCTACAGGCTCAGGTAAAAGTACCACCTTGTATGCTGGGCTTTCGCAGATTGATGCAAAAGAGCGTAATATTTTAACGGTAGAAGATCCTATTGAATATGCCATTGAAGGCATAGGGCAAACCCAAGTAAACACTAAAGTTGATATGACTTTTGCTCGTGGTCTACGGGCTATATTACGCCAAGATCCTGATGTTGTGATGATTGGTGAAATTCGAGATTTAGAAACAGCACAAATTGCCGTGCAAGCGAGCCTTACCGGTCATTTAGTTTTATCTACCTTGCATACCAATACTGCAGCGGGCGCAATTACCCGTTTGGAAGATATGGGGATTGAGCCGTTTCTCTTATCGTCAAGTTTATTGGGTATATTAGCACAGCGCTTAGTACGAACTTTATGTCCACATTGTTGTGAAAGTCATCTTCCTAATGAAGAAGAGCGCAATTTACTTGCTTTAGCGGATGATAATAAAGCGGTAATCTATCGCGCGGTTGGTTGTGATAAGTGTAATTTTAAAGGTTATCGAGGACGAATGGGCATACACGAACTATTGCCAGTTGATGAGCAAGTTAGAGAGATTATGCATAATGGTCACGGTGAACAAGCTATTGAAAAATATGTTCGTCAACATCATGCGAGTATCCGTCGTGATGGTTTTGATAAAGTGATGTTAGGAAAAACTACTTTAGAAGAAGTAATGCGCGTTACTCGTGAAAATTAACAATCACTGAAAACTAACAATAACGGCACTCATATTCGCGGAACTAATACTCACGGAACTCATATTTACGGAATTAACACTAAGTTATTATGGCAGCATTCGAATATCAAGCGGTAGACAGCCGTGGAAAAACTAAAAAAGGCGTTATTGAAGGTGATACTCCACGACAAGTACGTGGTTTACTGCGTGATAAAGGTCTTATGCCAACAGAGGTTACCGCGACTTTAGCTAGATCGAAATCAAAGAAAAAAGGTGCTGCTGGTGTTTTCAGTGGTGGTGCAGGCGGTAAAGTTTCAGCCGCAGAGTTAGCATTAATTACCCGTCAATTGGCGACCCTCGTTGAGTCAGGTTTACCATTAGAAGAATCGTTAATGGCGGTTGGTGAGCAATGTGAAAAAAATCGTATTAAAAGTATGATGATGGGCGTGCGTACTAAAGTGACGGAAGGTTATGGCCTTGCGGA
>JAWSUX010000599.1:0-1438 GCA_033852215.1 Colwellia sp.
GAAACAGGTTGCCCTTGGGATATGAAACAGGACTTTGCTTCTATCACCGCACATACTTTAGAAGAAGCGTATGAAGTTGTTGATGCGATTGAACAAGGTGATTTTGTTGAGTTAGAGAAAGAGTTAGGTGATTTGCTTTTTCAAGTGATTTTTTATAGTCAATTAGGACAAGAGCAGAAGTCTTTTGATTTTGATAGCGTAATCGCGGCTATTTGCGAAAAACTTATTCGCCGTCACCCTCATGTTTTCGGGAATGATAACTTGAGTACCGACGCTGAAATAAAAGCAAATTGGGAAAAAGAAAAAGCCAAGGAACGTCAGCATAAAAATAACAATGATGACATCAGCATTTTAGCAGATATACCTAAAAATTTACCCGCTTTATCGCAAGCGGCTAAAATTCAAAAACGTTGTGCTCATGTCGGTTTTGATTGGCATAATATTATCGATGTTTTTGCGAAAGTAGAAGAAGAAGTGCTTGAGGTAAAAGAAGAGTTAATTGCTGATGACATTAATCAGCCAGCTTTGGGTGAAGAGTTAGGTGATTTAATGTTTGCCGTGGTTAATTTATGTCGTCATGCCAAGCAAGATCCTGAAACATTATTACGCCAAGCTAATCAAAAGTTTACTAAACGTTTTTATGGTGTCGAGGCACAAGTTAACAATTCAGGGCGTGATTTTTCTCAACATGACTTAGCGCAGTTAGAAATATACTGGCAGCAAGTGAAGTTAAATGAAAAGTCATAATTTAGCAAATATCCATTATTTAAAGATTATTTTACCGCTTTTTTAAAGATAACTCGAAAGGAAAAACTCTCCAGTGAAATCAACAAATCAAGTTACGATTGCCTTAACTGATCCTAAAACACCAACTAATGTTGGCTCGGTAATGCGTGCTGCCGGTAACTACAATGTGGATCAAGTACTTTATTCAGGCAAACGATATGCTCATGCTGCGAAGTTTAATAGTACAAAACATAATACCGATACCAGAAATATGCGTAATAAAATACCCTTAACTCAGGTAGATGATTTTATTAATATTAAAGACTTACTGGAAAATATTTCCAGTGCGACTAAGATTGTATGTGTAGACTTGGTTGAGGGTGCTATTCCTTTGCCACACTTTGTCCATCCAGAACAAGCGCTTTATATTTTTGGGCCAGAAGATGGCACTATTAGCCAAGAGGTCATTGATTATGCTGATGATGTTGTTTATGTACCAACAACGGGTTGTATGAATTTAGCCGCTTCGGTTAATGTGCTACTTTATGATCGTTTAGCTAAGTCAGAGGTCATGCAAGAAGGTAATAATCAAGCCGATAATGCGCTGATAAGACAAGGTCGTGATACTAATAATACAGCTAAAGTCAGATAGTTAGCTGTGAATAACTCTAACCATAGCTCTGAACAGTTTTGGACGGAAGTAAATTTAGAG
>JAWSUX010000134.1:0-5834 GCA_033852215.1 Colwellia sp.
AACCTCAGTAAAACGCAGAAATATACATATTGCACGGCAATCTTTGCGCTTAGCGTTGCTTGAACAACTCGGTGGACATGATGCAGTTCAATGGGGACACCAGCTGATTAATTTCAAAGAGTCTCAGACTGCAGGTATTGAGTTGAGTTTTCAAGTTGAAGGCGAGATAAAAAGCGCCAAGGCTGATCTTGTAGTCGGCGCTGATGGTATCCGTAGTTCGGTGCGCAAATTATTGATTGGAGAAGATAAGACCCCTTTACGTTACCTAGGTTGTATTGTGATATTAGGTATTTGTCCTTTAGCAGATCTCGACGGTCTTGAGCATTCGTTACTGGATTCGGCCACAGTATTTCAAACAGCCAACGGTAATGAGCGGATTTACATAATGCCTTATGCGGCAGACTCGGTAATGTGGCAGCTTAGTTTTCCAATGCCAGAAAATGAGGCTAAAGCTTTGAGTGCTCAAGGCGTTCAAGCACTCAAAACGGAAGCGTGTCGTAGAGCTCAGTGGCACCACCCTATTCCTCAAATTTTAGCTGCGACTCTTGAAACTCAGGTTTCTGGTTATCCTGTGTATGATCGAGCACTTCTCGAGTCAGAACGGTTAGAAAAAGGAACTCAAGTGACACTTATCGGAGATGCAGCTCACCCGATGAGTCCATTCAAAGGGCAAGGCGCGAATCAAGCTTTGTTAGATGCATTGGCGCTGGCTCGGGGAATATCAAAAAGATGCAGACCCAGATCACAATGGCGAGAAGCAGGAATAAGGGAGAGTGTGTTAACAGAGTTTGAAGCAGAAATGTTAGCTCGTAGTGCTTCCAAAGTGAAAGATTCAGCAGAAGCTGCACAGTTTCTGCATTCTGAAGTTGTGCTCCATGAAGGTGATGAGCCGAGAGGACGATGTCTAAAGAGAAATGATTCATAGCAAGCACCCTCCTAGGCCGGCGGTGTTCGGCGTTATGTTTATTAAGGTGACTTATGGTTCATTGGCCATGTATTGTAAAGTTAGATTGTGATGACGAGCTTATTTACTGAGGCTCGGAGCTAGGTTTTATGGCGGAGTGCCGAGAATTAATCCTTACAGATGATGACTATGTAATAGACTCTTCAGGTTCTAGCTATTTATACCCAAACCACTTCAAGAGGCAGGATTCAGCTGGAGTTAGAAACGTCTTTAGATAAGGCATTGATTGAAGAGAATAGTTATTCTATTGTTGAAATAAATAATGCAGTATAAAACGTTTCTAAACCAGCCCTACGGGGATTACTGATCAAAACATGACCATCGTTGCATCTGTTTTTAAGGGAATAACCCTTAATAAAAAGATGTGTCTTGATCATGATTCGCTCAGTAGTCCTGAAACTCGCCTCTTGAAGTGGCTTGGGTATAATAGAATCAAAATCAGAAAAATTAGCATTAGTTAAAACTGAGCGGATATTTATTGTGGACTAAGTAACTCACTTAATTCGCTCCAACGAATTCAACAAGGCAGAGTTATGCCTTACTAAAATTAATTTTTATTTGTATCAGATGCCATTAACTCATTGTTAATTTGTCTGTAGTAATGGATCGTTTAAAACGAGGAAGTAAGGTCTTCTCTCGTTGAGTTAACACATTTCCTAATATTACCAAGATCAAACCCACCGTTGAGTATAACGTCCAGTGGTAATCCTCAAAAACTGCAGAAGCACTTAAGGCCACAATCGGTGTTAAGACTAATATATACGCCGCGTTACTGGCACCTAAACGATCCACTAAGATAAGATAAAAGGTAAAGCCAAGCACTGAAGCAGGAATAGCGAGATACAATAGACTACCGATGTATTCTATAGACATCGTAAATTCAAACGGAATACCACGAACTAAAATAATGAATAACAGTGCGACACAAGCATAAACCATCGCATAGCTGTTAGCGGTAAAGGGTTGAATATTATGTTTAGTATTACGTATGCTTAACATATTGCCAATAGAGAAAAACCAAGTACCAAGTAGCGCGAATAAGAGTCCATACAAGGTATCCTGTGACCAATCAGTTTTGAGTAAATCGTTAGTAAACAACAAGCTAATACCGGTAAGGCCAAGTGTCGCCCCTAACCAGAAATTAGCACGAGTTTGCGTTTGATAAAATAATTTACTGTGAAAGGCGTTGAATATGGGTGCCGTAGCCATAATAACTGCCACTAAACCACTGGGGATATACAAAGTCGCAGTGTAAAATGCGAGGAAGTTGCAACAAAATAAGCATACACCTTGCAGTATGATAAAGGGCTGGTCTTGGAGTTTAACCGCTTGTAGTTTTCGCCAGAGTTTACCTACAATAAGCATGACAATCGCCGCTATAGCAAAGCGATAAAAGATAGAGATTTCTATCGGCACATCACCGTGTTGCCATTTGATCGATATCCACGACAAACCCCAAATAAATACCATTGAAATATAGAGCAGTGCCAACATACTGAATCCTTATAATTACGACCAAAAGTGATTAAATTGCATTATGAATGCTTTTATCATGTTGGTAATATCACAATGTTGGTAAAACTAACACAATATTGCGGTTTAATAACTGTGATGTTCACTGTTTGAGTTGAGCTATCTAACATTAATGGTAGTATTTTGTTATGACATTAATTAAGCCTATTATCGATCTACAGCAGAATATTGCAGAAGTGCGTCTTGAGCCCGCTGCAACCAGCTTTGAACAATCAACCAGTAAAATCTGTTTACGACAAATGTCATTAACGGACGCACTGTCATGGTCGCATTATCAAAATGAACATGACCGTTTATATTACGTAAATAACAAACAGCATACCTTGAGCTTGTATATGTCTGGTGGTTATGACACGCATCGTACCGATGTTCACTCTGCGTTTGGTGCGCCGGGCAAGTTTTGTTTAATGCCAAAAGACTCTGAAAGCCATTGGCAACTTGGGCAAACCCAGCAATTCATGCACTTATATTTCAGTGATGATTATCTCAAGCAGCTAGCATTGAAAGTTTTTGATATTGACCCTCGAATGTTACAGCTACCTGAATTAACCTTTACCAATGATGCTGCAACCGAAGCCTTATTTAGACATTGCATGGCAACCAGTGATTGGCAAAATAGCGATGCTCATCTTGCCATGGAACAGGTTACTAACTCTATTTTACTATTGATGTTACAGAATATGGGCATTACTAAACCCATAACTCCTATAAAAGGAGGTTTATCCCCAAAAGTAGCAACCTTGGTGTGTGATTACATGCAGGCTAATTTTCATCGTCAGGTTTATCTTACTGAACTGGCAGAATTAGCCCTGTTGAGTGAATATCATTTTTGTCGGATGTTTAAACAAAGTATGGCACAAACACCACAAGCATATTTATTAGCAATTAGAATAGAACAAGTGAAATATCGCATGCGCACAGGGCTGGAAAGTGTCGCTGATATTTCATTGCAATGTGGTTTTGCTAATCAAAGTCACATGGGACGTTATTTTAAAAAATTAGTAGGGGTTTCACCACGACAATATCGTAGTTTAGCCGCAAGTTAATTTATTCATGCTGACTTGTTGTTATTTAACTTACACCACTTAAAGAGCACTTAGTTAATATTATTTGTATTACCCTGCGCCTTAAAACTTTTCATTAAGTGGTGACGGTGGGAATGTAATAACGTTAGCTCCAGTATATTTACAGAGAGTGTTGCTTTAAACCAAAGTAGCTGTATTCTCCTCATAAGATATAAAACACTAACGATAATCTATTCTGCTGTAGCGGTTGCTTTTTTCATATTAGCTTTAATTACCTTAATATCACAATCATCAAGCAACAAAAGAACATCTGCTAAAGCGCTACGAAGTTCAGTACTTTCTTTAGGCGTTTTTTGTTTTTGCATATGCGATATTGATTCTCGATTCATTACAGTATTAAGTAATTTTTTTAATGCCTCTTCGTCATCAATATTTAATGGTGCTAGAGGGTTAGTCGTTACTTCATTATAAGCGTTATAAATAAGAGTGAGTGCCTCTTGAGATTCTTTTAATCTTTCCATTTTTTTTATTCTTATTGAATTTATTGGTAATTTTAGATTACATCAAAAAAATACTTTGTCTATAAGATATTAAGCGATGTGGATATATTTTTATTCATAGCGCATTAAAAAAAACAATCTGTATCATGACAAGATATTAACCACATGAATAACTCCCTTATCTTTCACACGCTTTATTGATACTTATTGAAACCATCTAACGAGGTATTGACTGTATTAACCACAACAGTTTAATCAAAACACTATGATTAATAAGGGTAACCTCTAAATAATGAATGTTGCAGCATAATTATAGGTATGCTGGAGAAGGACATAAGCAAGAAATCGCTGCAAAAATAATCTCGAAAGTTCAACAGACCCTAACGTTATTGCGAACATTTATTACTGCAGTTCTTGAGGCTTAGCACTATATTGCCTACAATAGCGCACTTTTTATTTACTACAGGTCACAACCATGAACGATATTAAATCGCAACCAACTTTACCAGATCGTCTTTCGGGTAATTCTCGTAGCCCGCATCATGTAGCAGAAGTTTTCGAACACGAAATAGGCATTTTGCTCAACGGCAAAGAACGTTTCGATGTCGAAGAATATTGTATCAGTGAAGGTTGGGTCAAAGTTGCATCGAAAAAAGCGCTAGACCGTCGTGGGCAACCGCTTATGATGACAATAAAAGGCACTGTTGAAGCATTTTACCGTTAAACGTAATAATGAATAACCGCTAACTATTCAGTCAGCGGTTTATTTTAATCTACTATAACAATAAAAAAACACTCCCCTAGAAAGCAGGCATCGACTCTTGAGAAAATAAAAGTAGATAGTTGTATTTTATACCATTAGCTCATATGTCGTTGTTGTCGCTTTAAGGAATTATTTTTACTTGTTGATTCAACCTGTTGAGTAGCATAAAGGTTTAATCCATTAAAAAGGCTTTTTAAGTTCGATACATCGTAGTCTAGTTTAATTTTTGAAATAACAACTTGATGCTTTTCCGGAAATAACGCTTCTACTGCTTGCGAAATGAGTTCAAATAATTTTTTCAAATTAATTTTGTGTATTTGACCCGTTTTGTCAAAAATCCATTCAGTAATCGCCATAAAATCGTCAAAAGGTTTATCAGACAATATATATGGTAAAGAGTATTTAAAACGCCCTGAATTGCCAATCATGTCCCAATACCGTGCAAAACGGTTAATACGTTGCATGGTCGTAAAACTGACCCTGTCGGTACTTAAGATATTAAAGGGTGGCAATGGATTAAAGCGTAAATCGAATGCTTCGGTGTGTCTTATTATTGGACTACCTTTCAAACGTTTTAAAATACCCATTTGAATTTCATGAGGTCGACAATGATAAAGTTGGTTGAAACTATCCTTAAACGTGTCGAAGGTTTCACCGGGTAGACCAAAAATCAAATCGGCATGAATATGTGCGCTAGTATTATCTCTTAACCACAGTAAGTTTTCTTTAGACTTAGCATTATTTTGCTTACGGTTAATATTAGCTTGCACCTGTGTGTTAAAGGTTTGTATGCCTATTTCAAATTGCAAACTTCCTTCAGGAAACTCAGCTAAAAGCTCTTTTAATTTTCTCGGCAGATGATCAGGTACCACTTCAAAATGCAAGTAGAGATCATCAGTCATTCTGTCTAAGAAAAACTGCATAATTTGCATAGTAGTTTTAATGTTTAAATTAAAGGTTCTATCAATAAATTTAAAGTTTCTCGCACCCCGCTGATAGAGTATTTCCATTTGTTCAAGAAATGACGATAACTCAAATGGCGTAGATGA
>JAWSUX010000134.1:5861-17004 GCA_033852215.1 Colwellia sp.
ACATAGAGCAAACGGAGTTTTAAGTCTTCGTCGGTATAATATTGATAAGGCAACTCTATCTCGTTTAGCGCTAAAGGTTTCGAGTTAAGAATTTTTTTATCTGGTGGCGTTTTATTTATAATATCTTTACACAGTTGATAAAAACTTACATCTGCAGGCCCCGTTAAAACATAATCTGCACAACCGACAATAGCTTGCTGCTCTGTTTCATAACTGACCTCGGGGCCGCCTAAAATAATTTTAATTTCAGGCGCAATTACTTTTAAAAGATTAACAACATCAGTCGTTTCTACTATGTTCCAGATATAAACCCCGAAACCAACAATGTCAGGTTTAGCTGCTAATATTTGTTCAACAATATCAATAGCGCGAGTTTGAATAATAAACTCTTTTATTTCGCAAAAGCCCTGTAACTCTTTTAAATTAGCGTAAAGATAACGTAAACCAAAACTGGTATGAAAAAACTTTGCGTTGAGCGTAGCAAGCACAATTTTAGATGAAACTTTATCCATTTCATGACTCACCGAAGTACTTTGTTTTGTTGGTAGCACTATTGGCTCTAGCGTAAGGTCTTCAGTACGATTAACCTGTGTAACGGATAGTTCTGGATGATTTGTTTGCTCTGCCATGCTGTCTTAACTGCCTTTGAACGATATCTTAAATTGATAACTTTAATACGCTTGCCGCCATTATACTGCGATTTCTTACGTTATTCAGCAAGCTTATTTTTCACAGCTAACAGTATATATTTACACCATTTGATGAAGATTTATTCAAAGCATAAAAAAAGAGCACACCACATGTCTTCGCCATCTTCATTGAACATTGACTAAAACGAAAATGAGAGAAAATATAAAAGCAAAAAGCCGTTAATCTTTCGATTAACGGCTTTTTAGAATGTGGCGGTGAGATAGAGATTTGAACTCTAGGATTCATCACATAAAAACAATTAAGACATTGATTAAATTACTTTAATTACGACCAAAGGCAAATCAGTTTTGTCAATTGGTTACATGCATTGACTATAGCCAAAAAGTTAAGATATGCCAAGTAAAAATATTAACTAACTAAATGATCGAATTTATTATATATATATAGATTTTTCATACTAATCTATTTTAAACCTCTTCGATATTCTGATAAATTTAAGTGTTTTAATTAATATAGCTCCCAAAATCGAACCACTTTTATAACTGTGGTAAAAAGAGCTATGAATGGTTAAACCATTTTTGATATGTCAGCAAAAGAAAACTCATCATTTGGCTTTATAGAAAATTCAATTGTTCTTTTAGTGTCATTAATATTAGATATATAAACCGTTAATTCATCATGTAACTTAACTGAACCCTTTTCTAAAAAGTTAATTTTCCCACAAATACCATTTGGTAGGGTAATGATAACCTGATCATTATCATTGTTAGATACTGTTCCTAATATTTTTTGACCAATTTCTAAACCATAAACTAGATTTTTCCATCGGTAAAATTCTAGTTTATGTAAGCTTAAAGAAATTTTATTGCTATTTTTATCAAGCTTTATGACATTTAAAGTTAGCTCCGTCCTGTTTTTAATACTTCATTAGGATGCTTGACGGCTTTATCATCTGTCATTTCTGATATGTGTAAAAGCCCATCAATGCCTCCTAAATCGACAAATGCACCAAAATCGGTAATATTTTTAACCGTACCCTTAACTTCTTTTCCCTCATGTAATGATTCAAATAAACTTACTCGATTTACTGTATTCAGAGACTCAAGAACTGCACGTCTAGATACAACTACATTATTTCGTTTTTGGTCTAGCTTGATTACTCTAAACTCTAAATCTTTGCCCTCAAGATGAGAAGTATTTTGAATAGCTCTTGTATCCAATAAGGAAATAGGTAAGAAAGCTCTAATATTTAAAATTTCAACTGTATACCCTCCCTTCACCTTACCGTTGATAACACCAACAACTGATTTACCTTCTTCATATGCATTTGTTAGCACTTGCCATGACTCATGCCGTTTAGCTTTTTCACGTGATAAAATGGTTTCTCCAAAGCCATCATCAGTTGCATCTAAAGCTACATTGATCTCATCACCAACTATTACCTCAATTTCTCCAGAGCTATTTTTGAATTGATCTATTGAAATAATGCTGTGACTTCTCAATCCCGCATCAATAGTCACATTGTCCTTACAAATTGCAATAACGGTACCTTTAATTATAGACCCAGGTCGAGTCTCTGTTTCTTTTAAGCATTCTTCGAATAACTGTGCAAAATTTGGTGTCATTTCTGTTTCCTAACTTGTAATTCATGTTGGATTTATAGCTTACTTAACAAACCTAGGTTATTAACTTTGTCATGTGATTGAGCACCATTTATATATTCCTGTGCAACATTATTAATTTTACTAACGAGTGCTCTATCTGTAGTGATGAAACCAACAGGCATTGAAACAGGAAGTATCTCCGGCCTAGAGATATGATAATTGATAACAGCAAATTCATTGGAAAAAATAAATACCTCCACATTACCACTTAAGAAACCTTCCAGTAATCCAAAAACTAATTTTGAGTCTTTACCCAAATCATTTTTCCAATTCCCTAGCGCTCTTCTATCACTCATATCTGATAGAGGTACAAAAAGTTTAGGCTCAAATATACGCTGTGGTTGCTTCTCTTTTGATATCTCTAAGCTTGCTAAATCATGTAAACATGATATTAGCTTGCTACTTTTCCCCCAAAAGCTATCAGAAGGCGCTATCCATAAAAGCTCTTTAATCTCTTGATTTTTAGATTTTTTAAAACCTTTAATTGTTGACTTTAGTTGTTCAATTACTAATCCCCAATTGTTTTTTGAATATACTGGACCCACAATAGGCATGGGTTTATTTCCAGCCGATTGTGCTTCAGAAAGAGCTTTTGCATATAAAGAAACGTCAATAGAGTTGTTGTTAAAGAATTTACAAGTCCAATCATCACCAAGTAATTTCATAGCGTTAGCTATTTCAGGAATGTTAGCCCTTTCACATTCTTTGGATAGTGACGTTGTAATTAATTCATTACTTTTTGTTGAATCATCCAACACATCAAAATCTTCTCTCTCAAGGGCGTTACCATCTAGATCAATATAAAACTCATTCGTTAACCTCAAAGGATCTTGTCCTAACTTACTCACTGAATCCATTGTATAGATACTTGGTCTATCATCCCCTTCGACTCTAATTCCGTTTAACCATTCTTTATCAAAGTAATTGTAAAAATTTTTCTGAAATACACTTTTTGCTAATTTTTCACTGGTCGATTTAATTTCATTGGATATTTGTAAAGCTATACCCAGATTCCATTTGTCAGATATCCGTTTTTTACCTAAACAGTTAAACCCTGCCAGTTCGAATGATAATGTTGTTCCTGTTTCAAGGATTGACGATGTTTTTGGTGGTTTTCCTAACCCTTCAAAATAACCTTCTGATTTTGGAGTTAATATAACTGAACCAAGTTCTGAGAATTGTAATTCGCCTTTATCCATAAGATCTGATATGGCTTCATTCAACTCTATCTTATTTAAACCTAAATAAGTGGCTATATGAGTTGGATTCATCGGTGCTAATTGTACTAGGCGTAAGACAAACTCTCGGATAAAGGAAAGTCCTTGCTTGGTAACATATGAAAATTGAATGTTAAAACGATGTACAGGTACAATAAAATCGATTTCATGATATTTTAGTTTTAGTTCATCACTCATTATTTTACTCCCTGTAGATTATTTGTAGACTCAACAATTTGATAACCATCTTCAACACTTTTTGTTGATATGCATTCCAACACTTGTCCTAGAGGTAAATCTTTATTCCTTCCCTTCCACATATGAGTAGAGCCAACAATTAATAATCTATCCATTGCTCTTGATAATGCTACGTTGATCCGGTTTGGAGTTCTTAAAAACTTTGGTTTTTGATCTTTACTTGAACGTGTAATAGATAAGACGATTATTCTATTTTCTTTACCCTGATAACTATCAACAGTATCGATTTTAATTAATGATTTAAAATCGTCTGCCCATTCTATTTCTTTGAATTTTTGCCTTATAATTCTCTTCTGCTCTGCATACATACAGATAATCCCAATAGCTGCCTCACCATCTTTTACAGTTGTTTTTAAGGACGTTATAAAATCTCTGTTTCTAGCTATCTCTTTAAGGAGGTTAATAATGATACTTGCTTCAGTTCTATTATATATACTTACCCCTTTATCATCATTGTGATAGCACTTGTGCCCAAGAGAAGATGTGTCAAGCCAATTAACTACATACTTTAATGCGTCAGGTGCACCTGAATAAATATCAGGGATTTTACGATCTCCGTTCTTAAGCTCCCCTTTATAGAACGTAGAAGAAACAATATCACCAATCTGTGGAGCCATTCTATATTGGGTCAGAAGAGCAGCTCTACTTTTTTTACCGTATGGTGATTCAAATGCACGGGCAAAATCACTTTGAAGTACAGAGTCTAAATCTATATTTTGGTCAGAAATTCCAAGTTTAAGTGCCAGTGCTTTTTTATGCGCTTCGGAATAAAGCGGTGATAATTGTCTATGGTCACCAACAAGTAAGACTCTTTTACCTGATTGCATTGCTATTGCTAACTCACTTGCAATAGAGCGAGCAGCTTCATCTATAATCACCCAATCGTATTGATTGTCAGCAATTCCTAGATGTCTTTGTCCAATACCAACACAAGTACCTGTTACTAATTGACGAGAACGGGCGAAAAACTCATCATAGTTCACCCTATCGGTCTCTAAAACATTAAGCATATCTAATGAAATTTGAGCTAAGGCAACTGCCTTTTTAGACTCATCGGGTCTAATCGAATATTCTTGATTTAGTTTATTTATCACTAGTTGCTTAACATCCCTAACATCATCTGTTTCTGGAAGTGTTATTTCATAATTTAATTGTAAAATTTCTCTTATTGAGTAATCCAACTCGCTAATGGATTTTTTAATCGTATACTGATCGTCTTTTTCTAATTTTTCTTCAGCTAACGAATTCATGGCATTTGATAAGGCATCTATTTGTTTAAAAAGTTTAAATTGAGCAAGAACAAGCGCAGATAGATATTCAGGTTCTAATCCAAGAGCAGTACTTAACGCTTCAACACGAAATTTTGATTCCGCATGGAATAAAGCTCTTTTCTCAGAAACAATCGCATTGGAATATACATCTTTCAAGCCACTAGATACGGCACCTTCTCGGTTACTAAACCGTACTACATCTATTGGGGTTTCTAGTTTGGAACAGTGACTTCTAATACGCTCAGCGGCAGTATTCACTGCTTCATGAGATTGGCTGACTAATAAAACTCTTTTAACATTTTGTTTTTCAATAAGGTAATGGACAAATGCCGCTATAAATTCTGTTTTACCTGTGCCGGGTGGGCCTTGAAGCATGGAAAGTGGGCCGTTTTGTATTATTTGACGAAAAGCAAAGCGTTGCTGTTCGTTTAAACTAATCTTGTTACCATGATCATCTTTTCTGTCATATCTTGCAAAGTCATCATCGCTAACTTTTACTTCATAGTTTAAAGGTTCAGATTCACAATCAGGTTCAAAGTAACTATCCAGATTACTAATAACACTTTCTTTATCTAGAATTCTCTCTAACGCAGCTTTACGCTTGGTGAATGAAGCTTTGTCTTGCTTAGTTCTAAAATAAACATAATCTCCGTCTTTAAGGGATTTGGTCAAAAATCTTATACGTCCAATTCTTACCTCATTTAATGCACATTGCTTTAGTACAACTTCCCCTAGGTAAATCTCTTTATCATTTTCAAACTTTAAAGCTTCTACAATATCTGTTTTGTTAAATTTACCTAAAGTATCAATATCTGAAGTGTAAGGGATAATTAATTGGTCATCTCGATCTTTAACAGACAATAAGTCACCAACAATTTCTATAAACGGATAAGATTCCGTTTCCGTATCTAAAATAGCACGCCATAATTTTCTTGTAGTGATCAGTAAAGTATCATTTTTATTTTCCTTGCGTACCTCAAGATTTTTAAAGGCTTCCTGAAGTTGAATTGATAGGGAGTCAGGTGAATTTTCTTCTTTATCTGGAGTTAAAGTATTACTAAGTGTCCTTTCAAAAGCTTCATTGATTTCGAGTCTCTTTGTTAGGCTACTAAGTTCCATAACCTTTCCAGGTTTAACTAAGATTGGGAAATCAACTACAAGCTGACAACTGTCCATATCTGATTTTCTAATTGAATCTCTTATTCGAGGGGGGAAACCCACAATAAATGCTTTTTCATTGCTGCTATATACAAAACTAACTATACCGCCAATCCCATAAATAGAAACGATCAAATCACTCGGATTTTTGTTACTCTTCTCTACTTTTAAATAAAGCTTTCCGTTATCTGGATACAACGTCAGCTCTTCAAATTCCTTATTAATTACTACTTTAACTGGGATGACTGAAGCATCTACAGGTGGGTGTAATGCCTTTTTAAATCGAACTAAATCCTTAAAACCAGCCGATTTATCATTCAACTCAGTTATAACAGCATCTGAAATTTGTTTATATTTAGATGATACCTCTGCCCATGTAATGCCCAATAGTTCACAGCTCATCTTTATAACTGCAAAATTATCTCGCTCAACCGCACTGCTAGTATCAATGTTTTCTGGACTGTAAAGGTGATTTTTTGTCGTTTCATGTTCAAGTGAAAAATCTGGTATATCGATAAGTGAAATTTTGATATCACCTAAATCTCTACTGAGTAGCACATTGCTAGGATGTAAATCACCATGACTAAATCCAAGACTATGCAGGTGCTCTATTACAGCAATAAAGTCATCTACAAGTTTAAGTTTATCTTGCTCACTTACAAAAAAATCATTCCAGTGTTTTCCATCTATTTTATCTGTTACTAGATATAAACTAGATGACTTAGAAGCAAGTCCAAAGTCCTTAATTTTAGGGATGTAAGGTGGTGCTACAGATTTGATTTTTTCAATATGATTTAAAAAGTGAAGTACTTTATAACTTAATGAAGGGTTTTCATTTGAAGGATTAACGTTTAGCCAAGCCTTTACTAAAAGACCCGATGAAAAATAAACTTCTTTTTCATCTGTTTCAACGATAAATTCATCATCTTCTCTATATAACCTTGAGTGGTTAATCTGCTTCCTATATTTATCTAACTCTCTATCATCAAAATCAAATGCATTTTCATTATTAGGTTCATTAGCTTTAAAAGCTTCAAATAACTCCGTTGCATTAGCGTAAGGTGTATCTCCAATAGCTTTATAAAGAATAGGTGTATACCATAAATCTGAAGCAAGCATTCTTTCTGTTATATCTTTCATGCTCTTTTTGGATATACGTTGGCCATTTATAATATGCCAACTAATAGTACTTAACGTTCTAACATCATTTTCAAATGGTGTTTTAGTACTATCAGATACCAGGCCTAACTCATTACCAGCATCGTTAACTGACAAGTGTTGACGGTAGTCTCCTACAGTGCCCGCTGGCTGGTGATAAGCTGATATAAAATTTGAAAGGGCTATTTCTTTTCCTGGAGAAATCCATAAACTATGATCTCCTAAATCTCTGTGGGCAACCTTTATACTGTGTAGATCTGCAAATTTCGCAATTAATAATTTAACTAAGTTTAATCTATCAGTTTCAGTAAAGTTTTGAGCATACTTGCCTATGAATTCATTAAATCGATTATGATTAGGCGGCAACTCATACACTTCACAATATTCGGTAGTAACATTGTCTTTTTCAAGGCTAGTCAATGATCTTAAACATTGCTTATATAGTTCATGATCATGATGTTTGATATATTGGAGAACTTCTTTTTCGCGAGATACAATATCATATCGTCCTTCCGGAGTTTTTCCTTTAACCCCTTCTAGGTTATTAAAATTCCAGGTACGGAGTAGAGCTTCATCTTGTTTCGATGCTTCAGATACAGCTTGGAACTCCTTGTAGACACCGTTAGGATGCTCAAAAATCATTTCATTAGCTTTATATCCATTTACGCTGATTTGTTTTGGTGCGGTTGAATTATCACTAAATACTTTATCTAATATTTCAAAGTCTTGATTGAGAGTTTTAGAATTAGGAAATGGGTTAAAGCGTTTATTAAAAACATCTTCATCCGCAAGTTTAAGGAATTCATCTAAGGAAAGTGTGTGTTTTCTGTCTTTTTCACAGATATTTTTGAAGCTAGCATTGCCACACATCACAACAAAAAAGTCTATCCAAGGGAGTTTTTTGCTAGTTAATTGATGCTGAACTTTATTAAGCTTATTTTTTAATAAGTAAACTTTATTTTGAGTAACACTAACGGGAGACCGTCCCATATCCTTGTTGTTTTTATACCATTTATCTCCGTGTGACTTAACTTCACCATTATTCCAGTCTTTAAGTTCAACGATGAGTACATTGCAATGGGTTACTATAACTAAATCAAATTCCCCTTCTTTACCTGTGCTACTTACATATCTAAATCCAGCATACCCTTTCCAAGGAAACATTGTAGAACCACCAATGCTTTTAAGCTGATCTTGAAGCGATCCACCTCGATCCGGTTTGTTATTTGTAATTATTGACTTACTAAATGCTGATGATATTTTATCAATAGCCTTTACTTCTTGGGCTTGAAGCCCCCCATCCCATAGTTTAATTTTCAACGTAACATCCTTTAAAGTTCTTTTTGTTATATTAATTGTTACCTTCGTAACTTACTGTTAATAACTTATTCATTATTGTTTCGACTGTAGAAATACGAAGCCTTGAAACTTCATTTTGAGCTAATTACTCTATTAATTTGGATTTAACTCATCATTATTCAATAATATTTGAACGAGAGTTTGGCACTGTATGATTGGAATTTGTTCGATGAGAGCAAGCAATAGATCGAATTTTTTTAATACATCCATTGTCTTGAAACCTGCCAAAATTCCTTCTTCCCTAATTAACTCTAAAATTCAATAAAAATCAGTGTATCAAATTGACAGTATCATGATAGAGATAAAGTAATAAATGCTTGATCTATTTCACTATTTAGTTATAAAAATAACTTTAGAAAACCTAATGATTATGAATAATATCTTGTTATGTGGCATTTTTAATCAAGCTATATATATAAGCGGCTTAAAGCTGCTTCCTAACAGATTGTTATATAATAAGTCTCAGGCCTAAACAACCTATTGAACCGTGTAATCCGATCCATAAAATAAACTAACAGTAAGCAAATTTATTTTCTAACCCCCTCTTCAGATCATCTTTTGTCTTTAACCAAATAGAATTATCAAACTTAAAATTAGTTTGTTTTCAATGGCTACAAAAAGACACTTTGACAATATTTGAGATTGATTGAATTAATACAATTATTAAATTGTAGCTAAGTATAATAACCTGGTATGATTGCCTCGTATTATTTTTGATTAGTTGTTGTATAAGTTATGAATGCTAGTGAAGTTCTTGTTATTGATTTGTTTGCGGGTCCAGGCGGCTTGGGAGAAGGTATATCATCATGCTCGCATGATAATGGAAGTAACCCCTTTCAAATTGCTATTTCTGTAGAAAAAGAACCTTCAGCACATAAAACACTTACTACAAGATCTTTTTTTAGAAAAATAAAAGATAACCCCATTGCAATACAAGACTACTATTCTTATGTAAAAGGGAATTTAACTCGTGAAGAATTGTTTTCTAAATACCCGAAACAATCACAAATAGCTCAAGAAGAAACCTTAAAAGGTCCAAAAGCTTTAGGTGAAGATAATAAGTTAATTCATAATCGTATTCGAGAATTAATTAGCAAGCATAGTGGGCCAAAAGTCGTTATCGGAGGTCCACCATGTCAAGCGTATTCACTTGCCGGTCGATCTCGAAATGCCGGTATCAAAGACTATAAAGCAGAAAAAGATAATAGAAACTTCCTTTATATGGAGTACCTTAAAGTTATCTCTATTGCCCAACCAGATGTTTTCATCATGGAGAATGTAAGGGGAATCTTATCTGCAAAGATTAATGGCAAAGTTATGTTCCCTCAAATATTGAAAGATTTAAGGAAACCCGGCCGTGTAACTAAAATTAAAAACGTGTCAGGGTATCGGATTTATTCTGTAGTTGTTGACGCAGATAATCCTAAAAACCCTCAGTATAAAGATTCTTCAGATTTTTTAATTCGTTCAGAATTATATGGTATTCCTCAAGCGCGGCATCGAGTTATTTTAGTTGGTGTTCGTGAAGATAATGATTCAATCCCCAGAACTA
Source organism: Colwellia sp. (assembly GCA_033852215.1). Classification (GTDB taxonomy): domain Bacteria; phylum Pseudomonadota; class Gammaproteobacteria; order Enterobacterales; family Alteromonadaceae; genus Colwellia. The sequence goes on from JAWSUX010000134.1 coordinate 16,150, forward strand.
TTAAACAAGTAATGAATAAGGTAAATGTTGAAAGCATGCTCAGTGATTTACCACCATTAAGAAGTGGATTTTCAAAACAAACAGATAACACTAAAAACTGGACTAAAACAGTCCAAAAGCATGCTAAGAAACTAAAGCAAATGTTTAAAGATGACTACACGAAAGAACAACTAGATGAGTTGATTCTAGAGCCTCTCATAGGGTTACCAAGAAAAAGTACTCTGCATAGTCAGCAAAAAGAAGCTAAAATTCCTTCCCCATTAAAATCATGGTTGTTAGATAATAAATTAGATTATGTGTTGAATCATGAAACGCGCGGTCATATGGAAGCCGACTTATTACGTTATGCTTTTTGTGCAAGCTACGCACAGCTTAATAATGGCGTTTCACCAAAATCACGAGACTTTCCTGAAAAGTTAGCCCCAGCACATAAAAATTGGAAAACAGGAACTCATGCTGATCGCTTTAGAGTCCAATCAGCAAACAAATACGCAACTACCGTCACAAGCCATATATCAAAAGATGGTCATTACTTTGTACATTATGATCCTAAACAATGCAGAAGTTTAACTGTTCGTGAGGCGGCAAGACTACAAACATTTCCAGATAATTATCTTTTTGAAGGTAATAGAACCCAACAATACGTTCAAGTAGGAAATGCTGTTCCCCCTTTTTTAGCACATAGTATTGGATGCATTGTTTTGGATTTACTTAATCAAACTAGATAGTTTCAGATCCGAATGAATATTATTTACTTTCAATCGAAATATAAGAAAACCAAAACAAATATTATGTATGTCCTACCATGAACCATTGAAAAGATTTAGTTAATAGAAAGTAAGCACCTTATAAACC
>JAWSUX010000600.1:0-1083 GCA_033852215.1 Colwellia sp.
CACATGCAGGTTTAGCTTTTGGTCTTGATAGACTGGTAATGTTAATGACAGGCACAACGTCAATTCGTGACGTTATGGCTTTTCCTAAAACGACTACGGCAGCTTGTCCATTAACCAACGCTCCAGGTAATGCTAATCCTGCTCAGTTAGCCGAGTTAGGGGTAGCTACAATTGTTGAAGAGAAAAAAAATAAAGAAGTAAGTGAATAAGCTTATTTAATAACACTGCTTATTAACATAAACTATTTAGTTATGAAGTAAAAAGTTTGCTCAAAGGCGTATTGATTTTTTATCATCAATACGCTTTTTTTAACCCTAAATTTGGATAATAAGTGCAATTTTATGGCAATAATTTTAGGTATCGATCCCGGCTCCCGTATTACGGGTTATGGTGTTATTCAAAAAGACGGACGTAAAATCACTTATCTTGGTAGTGGTTGTATTAAAGCTTTCTCTACTAAAAAGACTGACGAAGATGAAGATTTTAGTCAACGCTTACAAACAATATTTGCTGGCGTATCTGAACTGATTATTCAATTTAAGCCTGAGTTATTTGCCATTGAACAAGTTTTTATGGGCGTTAACCCTGGTGGCGCATTAAAATTAGGTCAAGCGCGAGGTGCGGCTATTGTTGCGGCAACAAATAATGGTTTGCCTGTAGCTGAATACTCAGCCAGACAAATTAAACAAGCCGTTGTTGGTACAGGGGGGGCGGATAAAAGCCAAGTGCAACATATGGTTAAAACTATATTGAGATTACCTGGTACACCCCAAGCCGATGCTGCTGATGCGTTAGCTGTTGCATTATGTCATGCCCATAGCCATGAAAGTATAAGCAAGCTTGCAGGTCAAGCAAGCAAGACCGTACGTGGACGATTACGCTAACTGCAAATAATTACACTGTATAAATATACTTTACTGTATAAAAGTATAGTGCTATACTTTTCTCAATAATAATACTTTTAGGTAACGCTTGTGATTGGTCGTTTACGTGGCACTCTTATTGAAAAAATTCCTCCTGAAATTTTAATTGAATGCGCAGGTGTTGGTTACGAAGTTAGCATGCCAATGACCAGTATTTACG
>JAWSUX010000601.1:0-1063 GCA_033852215.1 Colwellia sp.
CATATGCCAATGGGGGAGACGACTACATATGTAAGCCTGTAGATCTTGTTGAATTAAATCAAAAATTAAAAGGCGTCGAGAAAAGAATTATTGAAAAAGAGCAGTTAGCCTCACAATGCTCACAAGCTTCCCAAGTTGCTTTCACTTCAATGAAAAATGCCAGCGAGTTAGGTTCACTTATTACCTTTTTTACCGATTCAATAAATATTTCTACTCTAGATGAATTATTTCAAAAAATATCAGAATTTTTTACAGAGTTTGACTTGAATTTTTCTCTAGAGTTTCGTGTGAATAACAAAACATATATCTATCCAATAAGTATAGATTCCTCACTAGAAAGAGAGGTTTTACAATTAGGTAGCTCAGCTAAACGTATATTAACAGTTGGACGAAACATTCTGTTTAATTCGCAATGGTGCTCTATTTTAATCAAATGTATTCCAGAAAACGATGAAGCACTAGTGGGCAGAATACGAGATCATATTGCCATACTACTGAGTATTATCGACAGTAGATTAATGTTTATCGACAGTGAACAAAAACGCACTAATGAACGAGCAATGGCGTTGGAAAGCCTCAGTTCTTCTCTTTCGGATAACTTTAGTGAAATAAAAAAAGAAATCCAAACTCAAGAACAAGATCTACTGAGGTTATTCTCTGAGTTAATAGTTAAGATGAGCACTAAAAGTATATCAATGGGTCTATCAGAAGATCAAGAGTCGGAACTTGTTGGGCTTTTTGAAGAAACAAAAGATCAATTTTATTACGCTATGAATTCAGCCGTTTCTATTGATGGTAAGCTAAGAAATATTAATCGCTTACTGGAAAATGTGCATTAAGGTCTATCATTTTTTGGATAGTTTATAACACAAGAATAAGCAATAAAAAATCATACGAATTTAGCGATTGTTATAAGTCGTTGTTTGTCACTTGATCTATTAACCGCGGCTGTCGAAAAGGTTGGGGATTGCGCCTAAATTAGCTTAGAAGTTTAATCAGCTAGAGTGTCTTCGGGGAATATCAATTATATAGGAGAGTTTTAATAGTTTTTGCTATTGATAAC
>JAWSUX010000602.1:0-1139 GCA_033852215.1 Colwellia sp.
GTGGCTGCTCGTGGTCTTGATATTGATGATATTAGCCATGTTATTAACTTTGATATGCCGCGTAAAGTGGATATATATATTCACCGTATTGGTCGTACTGGTCGTGCTGGTAATAAAGGCACAGCAATTTCGTTAGTTGAAGCACATGACATGAATGTTATTGGTAAAATTGAACGTTATACCAAAGAGCGCCTTTCTCGTCGTATAATTCAAGATTTAAGACATAAACATAAAGAGTCACGTGTTGCTAATAAAAAAGTCAAAATAAAATTAACCCCATCACAAAAAAAAGCTAAAGCAAAAAAAGTAGCCAAGAAAAAGGTAAAACGCGCTAAAACAAGCGCTGCTAAAGGTTAACCGCAGAGTAATTCTTAGATATTCCCCCCGATAAAGCTAAATATAATATTTAGTTGATATGTTCATGGCATAGCGCAATAAGTTAGTCTATGCTTTTGTAAACTATCGTAACAGTACGGTAGTTTTACGGTTTATCTTAAGTAGTAAATAAGATACCCGCGCAGTAGCATCATTTTAAATAAAATTTATGGCTTGAGCCAAAAGGAATAGCACCGTTTTATCGTTAAGTGAAAATACAATCGATAATATGTGGCTAAAGGGCTGTTGAAAAGTATACGGTATATGGAACTAAAGACTGAGTGAAGGCTAAAGTATAAAGCCGACAGTCGACATCCGTTACGGTGAAATCAGTAGTTAAATTTTTCACATAGTAAATATAATAAAATGAGCCCCACAAATGACTAACGTAAGCCAACGTCATATAAAAGAACACATTCAAGAAGAAGCTTGTTTATGGATTAGCCGAATAGAGCGCGGCTTGAATTTAAGTGAACAACAAAATTTGGTGATTTGGTGTAATCAGAACAACAAGCATCATCAAGCGTTATTAGCGATGGCTTCTCATTGGGATGATTTAAGCATTCTGTCAGAATTACGAGGTTTATTTCCATTAGAAAAACCGCCTCAAAAATCTAACCAAAAACTGAACGCTTATGTTATGGCGGCAAGTTTTGCGTTATTTTCATTGTTTGGTGTTAATTACGTTAATCAAGAGAGCTTATTGTTATACCTACCTTTCATTAATAATACACAAGAAAACATACAAGTATTTGAAACAAATA
>JAWSUX010000135.1:0-4488 GCA_033852215.1 Colwellia sp.
TTTTTGTCGCCCAAGCAATCGCCGGAGATATCGCGGTAGAATAAATATAATGACGAGAAAAGTTAACTAAATAATCGTGTACATCATTAGAGCAAGTTAAGAAAGCACCACTTGTACCAATGGCTTTACCAAATGTTGCCATCGTCATGTCAATATGACTACTTGAATCTATCAAGCTAGAACTGCCCTGACCTACATCACCAATAACACCTATGCTATGCGCGTCATCTAAATAAAGCCATGCATTTTGTGCTTTAGCGACATTAGCAAGCTTTAGGACTTCAGCTTGACAGCCATCCATACTGAATACCCCTTCAGAGGCGATCAATTGATTATGACTATCACTTTTTTGTAAGAGTTGAGAAAGTTGTTCAATATTATTATGGTTAAAGCGCTGAACCAACGCCTTATTTTGACTTTTAGCCTGATATGCACCATCAATCATTGAAGCATGACTAAGTTTATCAAGGAAATAATGTGGTTTCGCTTCAGGTGTATCACCACTGGCTAAACCATGAAAAAGTGCAAGATTTGCTGCATAACCACTAGAAAATAACAAACAACGTGGTTTGTTTAACCACTGACAAATACTTTCTTCTAAAGCTTGATGAGCATAATGAAAACCAGTTACTAAGCTAGAGCTACTTGCACATAAACCAAACTTATCAGCCCCCTCCTGTAAAGCCGCTTTAATTTTTACATGATTATTCAAACCTAAGTAATCATTAGAAGAAAAATTAGTATAGGATTTTCCTGCAATAACAACAGTATTGTCTGCATCGTTACTGGTATTGATACACACACGTTGTCGATAACGAGATTTTTCTTTCTGCTCGCTAACTTGTTTATTAATAAAATTAAAAGGCATAAATGACAAAAATTAACCTAAGAGAATATTTAACTATATTGCAGCATTGGTAAATAAGTCACTGTGCTGTTGATCTGAAATAGCCGTTTGTACTAAACGGTCACTTGCAGCACTTTCATCAACAACCGTTTCAGTATTAATGCCAAGCTTTTCAAATAAAGCAATATCTTGATTGGTTTCAGGATTTTCCGCGGTTAATAATTTACAGCCGTAAAAAATTGAGTTGGCACCAGCAAGAAAACACATTGCTTGCATTTGTTCATTCATTGCTGAGCGACCAGCTGATAGGCGAACATGACTTTTTGGCATCATAATACGCGCAACCGCTATACAGCGAATAAAGTCAAAACTCTCTAGATCATCGACATTTTCTAAAGGTGTACCTTCCACCTTGACTAACATATTAATAGGTACACTTTCAGGTTGTGGAGTTAAATTTGCTAATTGCATTAATAATGATGCCCGATCAACTGATTTCTCACCTAACCCAACAATACCGCCACTACATACTTTCATACCTGCGGTGCGAACATTGTCTAATGTATCTAATCGGTCTTGATAAGTACGTGTGGTAATAATTTGATTGTAATGCTCTGGCGAAGTATCAAGGTTATGATTGTAATAGTCTAAACCTGCACCTTGTAATTCTAACGCTTGATCTTCAGATAACATACCTAACGTCATACACGTTTCCATGCCTAAAGCTTTAACACCTTTAACCATATCAAGTACATAAGGCATATCTCTCGCTTTAGGGTTTCGCCAAGCTGCGCCCATACAAAAACGAGTTGAGCCCATTTCTTTAGCGCGTTTAGCCGCTTCAAATACTTTTTCTACAGCCATCAAACTTTCTTTTTCTAAGTCGGTTTTATTACGTGCACTTTGTGAGCAGTATTTGCAGTCTTCTGGGCAAGCGCCTGTTTTAATAGATAACAAAGTACTGACTTGTACTTCGTTAGCATTAAACGTTTGTCTATGTACTGTTTGTGCTTGAAACATTAAGTCATTAAAAGGTAGAGCAAAAAGTGCCTGAATTTCTTTTAAATTCCAGCTGTGACGAATTACTGCACTGTTTTCGTTTACGGGCATGCTGACTTCTGACATTTTAACCTCTACCATTGATACATCTAATACAATGCTTTTTCAGCGCTATTATTAGCTTAGAAAATATTGCATCTCGTTAATTTAACGAGTAGTCTAGCCATCCTACGAATGATGTCAACGATTAAAAGTGCTTCTAGTTAACATATGGACAAAAAACAAACAACATTATTCTCTGCTCATAATACGCCAACACCAGAAGAATTACTCAGCTTTGATAAAGAACATGTATGGCACCCTTATACGTCGATGTCATCCCCTTTACCGAGTTATTTAGTTGAAAGCGCTGAAGGTGTTAACATTCAGCTTGCTAGCGGAGAGTCACTTATTGATGGTATGTCATCATGGTGGTCAGTATTACATGGTTATAACCATCCTAAATTAAATGCCGCGTTGAACGAACAAGCCAGTAAAATGTCTCATGTAATGTTTGGCGGCTTAACGCATCAAAGCGCTATTACGTTATGCGAAAAACTGGTTTGTTTAACACCGGAACATTTAGATAAAGTATTTTTATCTGATTCAGGCTCGGTTGCTGTAGAAGTGGCCATAAAAATGGCATTGCAATATCAGCATGCAAAAGCTGAAATAAACCAACAGCCACTGACAAAAACCAAGCTCTTAACGGTTAAAAATGGTTATCATGGCGATACCTTTGCGGCTATGTCAGTATGCGACCCCGTGACAGGCATGCATCAAATTTTCGAACAAGTGCTAATGCAGCATTATTTTGCTCCCGCGCCACAAGTTAAGTTTGATGAAAAGTGGCAAGTAAAAGATATCGATGCACTAACACAATTATTTAACGATCATCACCAAGAGTTAGCCGCCTTTATTATTGAGCCTATAGTACAAGGCACTGGTGGTATGCGTTTTTATCATCCTGAATACTTAAAAGTATGCCGTGCATTATGTGATCAATACAATGTATTGCTAATTGTTGATGAGATAGCGACAGGTTTCGGGCGCACAGGAAAATTATTTGCTTGTGAATGGGCAGATATTAGCCCTGATATTATGTGTTTGGGCAAAACCTTAACCGGGGGCTATATTACATTGGCTGCAACGTTATGCTCACAAGAGATAGCAACCACCATTAGCCAAGGAGCCGCTGGTTGTTTTATGCATGGTCCAACTTTTATGGGCAACGCGCTAGCCTGTGCTGTTGCTAATGCTAGCATTGATTTATTATTTGAAAATAATTGGCAAAAACAAGTCTCGACTATTGAAGCTAATTTACAAGAAAGTTTACTCCCTTTAAAAGCACATGCTCGCGTGAAAGATGCTCGCGTTTTAGGCTCAATTGGCGCAGTTGAATGTAATCAGAATGTTGACGTTGCGATAATACAAAAACGTTTTGTTGAATTAGGCGTATGGATCCGCCCTTTTGGCTCACTTATCTACATTATTCCGCCATTAATCATTAACAAAGAGCAATTAGCAATACTTGTTAATGCTATATCAAGTGTACTTAATGAAGATGAGTGCTTTATCTGATATCTAAACTTAACCACAAATGCGCTGTGTAAGCAGCTATTGATGAAAATAATACAAAATGATGACAAGCCAAATAATATTAATGGCAAGTAACAACATAAGGTTGTAGTGAGGGTTGTCAATACGACGACGACTTCGATATTTATCAATCATCAAAGCGACATAACTTCCTAAAGCACTTAACCAAAGAAGAATATATAAATACCCCGTTAATGGCGTCAGCCAAAATTGTCTCACATCGATACCGTAATAACGTAATATGCCATAGTTAGACTCTGGTGCAGCATAATAAGATATTACTAATGCGACGAGAAAAGCTAACCAGCTAAGTACCGCGATAATATTTTTTGCATAACCCCAAAGATCTGTTGCTAATCTACGCTCTAGTTTCATATTTTACTCTGGTTCACCATCATTATTCGACTTTTTTGTCTTCATTTGTTGCCGTTATTGCTGATTTCATTCATTTAAGCTCTTTTTATTATCAATCCCGCGTTTAGCTGTAATTAAGCATTGCATTTGCGCTTTGTCACGGTAACATATCAACCCATTTTTACACTAAAAGCAAATTTGTATAAATTTGCATAAAGTTATCCATTCATATTCTTTATTAAGATAAGAGGTCATTAAATGTCAGTTATAGCAATTACTGATGTATTAGCGGGAAAGTTTCCTGTTGATGAGAGCATTACAGTACACGGTTGGATTAGAACTCGCCGCGATTCAAAAGCGGGTATTTCATTTTTAGCATTACATGACGGCTCATGTTTTGATGCTATTCAAGCCATCGTGCCTAATGAACTCGACAATTATGAAAGTGACGTTCTTAAACTAACCACTGGTTGCTCAGTGAAAGTTACTGGCATTTTGGTTGAATCTCCAGGTAAAGGTCAAGCATTTGAAATTCAAGCAACAGAAGTTGAAGTGCTTGGTTTTGTTGAAGACCCTGATACTTACCCTATGGCAGCAAAACGTCATAGCATTGAATTTTTACGTGAGCAAGCACATTTACGTGCTCGTAC
>JAWSUX010000603.1:0-974 GCA_033852215.1 Colwellia sp.
CATGCCTATGCACTTGGCTCAGGACGACTTTACAGGCGCATGAACTATTGCCAAGTTTAACAAACGGTTAGGGATCTGTTTTTCGATAAATCGACGATTGAACCTATAACAGAACTCATCTAGGTATTCTTGTAGGTATTTTCCCGATACTCCATGGAATGTACCCAACAAAAATGTTTTTAAATTACCTATGGCGATATGTACCCACGGTAGCCATTCATCTACCAAATAGCTTGGTGTTACCCTTGCTTCATAGTGTTGTGTTTGGTCAATTATATTCAATGCGGGCAATGCATCTGAACGTACTTTTTGATCTGGTTTTAAGTGCTTTTTAACAAACTTATCAACGCTAAAATGGCAAATACTATCGACCACTTCCATAGCGATAAATCCTGCCTTTTTCTCTTTGCTTTCACAGGCTATCAGCACATTCTTTTTTCCTGCTGCACCACGACCTCGTTTACCCTTTTGCCTACCACCAACGAGTGCATCATCTAGCTCTATTGTGCCACTTAACTGATACAAGCTATCTCTGTGACCCATAGCGTTTCTAAGCTTCTTTAAAATCAATCTCGCTGTTCGCCAATTGACTTCTATTAATTTACTTAGCCTCAGTGCTGATATACTCCCCTTATCTGAGCCAAGAAAATAGATAGCCCAAAACCACTGAATCAGGGTGATTTTACTCCCATGAAAAAGTGTTCCTGCCGTGACTGATGTTTGCTTTTTACATTGTGTGCATTCGTATAAATGGCGACTGGCAATTTTATAGTTATGGTCATTGCCGCAACTCGGACAAATAAAGCCATTTGCCCATTTCATTTTTTGTAAATATTTTAAGCAATCATCTTCGATACTAAACTGTTTTTGCCAAGCTAAAAAGCTTGCTTCTGGCATGTTCATGATTATGTCTACCTATACAGTGTGATTATACATACAGTGTAGTTCAATCCTGAGTTATCTGCATAGGCATG
>JAWSUX010000136.1:0-3495 GCA_033852215.1 Colwellia sp.
AATGTTACTACCGAATATTGTGAAGTGTATGAGTTGCCGCCTAATCATCATTAATCATGGTTTACCTCTCTGCACGTTATGTTGTTGTTTAGCTAATAGATTGCTAGAAGATCAAATCAAAGAAAATAAAATTTGCATCGATGAATATCAAAGCAAACAAAAAACAATGTTTAATGCGCTAATGAATTTAGCTAAAGAATACCCAGGCATTGTTATCGTTATTGCACAGGGCAACAATGCGGCATTATTAGTTGAACTATTTAGTGACGAGGGAGCTAATGATACAAAAAATAATGAAGTGCAAAAACCCAATGCCATCGTCTTACTTAGTAGTTACCGCCAAACAAGTAACGAGCTAATTAATCCTGTTAATGAGCAATTTGCTACGCAACTCGCCTTGAGTGAGTTACCCGTGCTCGATTTATATCTTCAGCATGATCACCCTTTAGCGATGACTAAAGCAGCAGAGCGGAAGTCATTTGCTGAACAAGAAATGAAAGTTTATTACCGTCAAAGACAGCTTAACAATAGAGCGACTGGTTATTACCCTGAGCAAGAATTATTAAGTCAACTCAATAGTTGGTTAAAATCGATAGGTTGGTAAAATTCTTTAGTTGATTTAGTGACTCTGTTGCTTGTTTATCAAATCATACGCCCCTTGAATATCTTGAGTTTTCTCTTTAGCCGCCTCCATCATTGCGGGTGGTAAACCTTTAGAAATCAATTTATCAGGATGATGTTGCGACATTAATTTTCTATAGGCTTTTTTAACATCACGTATTGAAGCATTTTTATCAACGCCAAGCACTTTATAAGCGTTACCAAGCTGTTCAGCATTGGTTGGCATTTTAAAACCAGTTTGTTGTTGCCCACGCCCTGATTGTTGATGAAAAGCAGCACCAGCAATAATCATTTCTAATAAACTATCTAACTCCCGTGCAGAGTAACCTAAAAATTTGGCAATAGTGTGTAATACAGCTCGCTCTTCTTTATCAAGATCACCATCACTAAACGCTACTTGGATCTGAATTTCCAAAAACATTAATAATAAATCATGGCGATTACCCATTAAACGTTTAAATTTTATCAAACGATCTTTTAATGGGAAGCCTGCATTTTTTCCTTCACGGAAAGCATCTTGTGCTTGTTGGCGTAATTCGTTACGAAGCCCTAATTTATCCATATACGCATTAGCAAACGCTATTTCATGGTTAGTTACCTGCCCTTTAGCTTTCGCAACATGCCCCATGACAGAAAAGGCAGTATAGAAAAATGCCGCTTGGCGAGAAATTTCATCTTCTTGGCCACCCGATATACCATTAAAGTTAAACCCTCGACCTTTATCAAAAATATGCCCCAACCATGCACCTAATAAAGCACCAAATAGGCTTTTACTCAGCATAAAACCAAATAAAAAACCCAGTATTTTTCCCCAAATACGCATAGTAAAAATAAACCTTTGATAATATTTATAANNCAAGAGTTAAAAATTAATGAACTCTTCATTTTAAGTGGCTTGAGTATAAAGCAATTAGTCGTTAAAATACTCGATTCATCGTATGTATACTCAAGCGACTTCAAAATTCAGTGCCTGTATATTGAAGTAGTTTAAGTATAAAGTCACTTTTCACCTTTCCGGACATTAAATGTTTTTTTCTAGACTTTTTGTTTCTCTTTTGCTTACGCTGGTGCTATCCACTAGTTACTCGGCCCAAGTGCAAGCTAATTCCTCCACAAAAGCACCAATAGTAAAACAAATGAATTGCCCAATTAACACTTTTGCTACTATTGCTAGCGACACGCCCAAAGTGATAAATGATAATATTATTATTTACTCTCAATACACGAGTATAGAGCGCGATCAAATCGCATTATTTAATGGCGGTGTTACCCTCATTGATAAAGACCAAAAAATAATTGCAGACAAATTAGCTTTCGACCGTTTAAAAATGCAAATAGATGCTATTGGAAATATTCATTATCAGAACCAAAGCATTGATATTTTTGCTCAAAGCTTAAATGCCAGCAAAACCACAAATTCAACCACGATGATAGATACATCATATCAACTTGATGGCAATCCAGGTCATGGTAGCGCGAGTAAGCTGCAAATAAATACGGATGGCCGACTCAGTTTGCTTGAATCAACGTATACTACTTGTGCGGGCGAAAACCCTAGTTGGCAGATTAAAGCACAAGAAATTAATTTATCTACGGATGGCAATTTTGGTGAAGCCTACCATGCACAGTTACGTGTGTTAGATGTGCCTATTTTTTATATGCCTTACTTTTCTTTTCCTGTATCAAAAAAACGTACCAGTGGTTTTTTATACCCGAAGATTAGTAGTTCAAGTAATTCAGGTTTAGAAATTGAAGCACCTTTTTATTGGAATATTACCGAAAATATTGATGCAACCTTAACACCACATTACATGTCAAAACGTGGTACGCAGTTGCAAACGGAAATACGCTATTTATCTGGCTTACAATCAGGTCAAATAGATATAGAGTACTTAGACAAAGATAAAGCACTTAAGACTAATAATAGCCCCCGCTACCTTGCAAGGTTTCAACATATCGGTACTTTTTCTCAAGATTTTCGTGCTTATATCGATTACACCACCATAAGCGATGACAACTATCTAGTTGATATTGGCAGTAAACAGTATAATTCTAATGATGCATACTTGTACCAGATTGGTGAATTATCTTATTTTGGTGAGCAATGGCAAACCACAGTAAAATTACAAGATTTTGAAGTGCTAGGTGATCATCAAGCAAGTTATAAAACCGTACCGCACATTGAGATTTCAGCACAACAGCCATTAAACTTTCTATCAAGTCAATTTGACCTCTATTCAGAAATAACCAGTTTTCAAGCCGCCGAAGAAAACCAAGTGCAAGCTAATCGCTACCATATTGAAGCAGGCTTTACTTTACCGCTATCAACACCTGCTTGGTTTTTAAACTCTGAAATAAAGTTGCTGCATACTTATTATCAACAAGAGAATATTCAAGTAGGTAGCACATTAGAAGAAACAGTAAAACGTACTCTACCCAAGGTACGTTTTCATGGTGGTATTAATTTTGACCGCAACATGAATGCATTTGGCAAAACATACCGTCAAACTTTTGAGCCGCAAATACAATACTTATATATTCCAGAAGAAGACCAATCAATGATTGGCTTATACGATACAACCAACTTGCAAGATGACTATAACGGTTTGTTTCGTGATACTCGTCACAGTGGTTTAGATAGAGTTTCAGCGGCTAACCAATATACTTGGGGTATCACTAGCAGAGTGCTCGACAACTCCAATTTGGAAGTATTTCGTTTCAGTATTGGCCGTATACAATATTTATCAGATACGACTAGTAACAACTCATCAAATAACAGTGATTCATTCAATAACGCATCTCCTGACAATACTAACGCTGTTGAACAGCAATCATCCGTCGCTGCTGACTTGTTTTTTCGTTTAAATCACCAAT
>JAWSUX010000604.1:0-637 GCA_033852215.1 Colwellia sp.
TCATTGGTTGGTGGTAAATTACAGCTAACAAGGCAATCAAACGGAAAATTTACAGTTGGCTGTTTTTCGTTCCTCAAACATTTTAGCCAACTATAATTCTCCGCTTATTGCGGCGTTAGCTGTATGGAAACGGTATGTTGATAATCGGAACTATTTTGCTTTTAATCATTGGTATTGTTCATTCCTATTTAGGTGAAAAATACTTATTAATCCGTTTGTTTCGACGTGAGGATTTACCTAAATTACTTGGAAGCGATTGGTTCACTAAGCGTGTTCTAAGGTTTGCGTGGCACTTAACTACTTTAGCTTGGTGGGGCTTTGCTGCTATCTTGTATGTATTAGCAACTCCGAGCGTAAATGTTCAAAGTGAAACTCTCATAATAATTACTGTAGTATTTGCTTTAAGCGGGTTAACTTCATTGTTATTTTCTCGTGGTAAACATCTGTCATGGTTGTTCTTTTTTACAATAGCAGCAATAAGTTACTACGGGGCAACATACAGCTAACAAGAACTTCAAACGGAAAAAATACAGTTGGTTGTTTTCACTCCGTTCAACATTATAACCAACTATATTTTTCCGCTTAAGTAGGCGTTATATGCTATTAAAAATTAGATTCAAATTAAGTGCTTTCTAGT
>JAWSUX010000137.1:0-12368 GCA_033852215.1 Colwellia sp.
AAAAAATTACGGTACATAAAACTCAGCTACGATAAAACAAAGTATGAAACTAACTGCTTGTTGATGAGAAGTCAAAACGCGACACTAATTTAAAGCGAATAATCAGCGTCAATTACTGTTAATCAGTGTTAATTACTCAGCACAATAATTCCTTCGTAAATTAACGGCAATAAAAGTATTCTCAGGTGACAAGGCATTTCTTATGGTAAACTTACCTTATCAATTGACTATATTTTGGTGACCACTTGTCTGCTACTGCTGATAAAAATACGGCGAACTTACTTGAAACCTACCTTGTAGGTGGTGCGGTACGCGATAATTTATTACAACGTGCAGTTAAAGACAAAGATTACTTAGTCGTAGGCGCAACAGTTGAGCTGATGTTGCACTTAGGTTACCAACAAGTAGGCAAAGATTTCCCCGTTTTTCTGCATCCTGAAACAAAAGAAGAATATGCCTTAGCCCGTACAGAAAAAAAGCAAGGCCAAGGTTATACAGGTTTTAGCTGTTACTTTGCTCCTGATGTTACTATTGAAGAAGATTTACAGCGTCGTGATTTAACCGTTAATGCCATGGCAATGGATGATAACGGTGGCATTATCGATCCCTACAATGGTCAGAAAGATCTTAACGATCGTATTTTACGTCATGTCAGTAGCGCTTTTATTGAAGATCCATTGCGCGTTTTACGCGTAGCTCGCTTTGCTGCACGTTATCATAATTACAATTTTACTATCGCACCAGAAACACTAACGTTGATGACCCAACTTAGTGAAAGTGGTGAGTTGCAAAGTTTAACGGCTGAACGTGTTTGGCAAGAAATGCAGCGCAGCTTAGCAGAAGAGCATCCTGAAATATTTTTTGAAGTGTTACATCAATGCCAAGCATTAAAAGCACTATGGCCTGAATTAGACGCATTATGGGGCATCCCTAACCCAGCGCTGTGGCACCCTGAAATTTGCAGTGGCATACACACCATGATGGTATTACAACAAGCCGTTAAGTTATCAACCAATACCGCGGTACGCTTTGCTGCTTTATGCCATGATTTAGGTAAAGGGCTTACCCCTAGTCGATTGTGGCCTAGTCATAAAGGACATGAAAAAACAGGTCTACCACTTGTTGAAAAAATATGCGTGCAATTAAAAGTCCCTACACAATATAAACAGTTGGCATTAAAAGTATGTGAGCACCACTTACACTGTCATAAAGCCTTTGAGTTAAAGGCGAGTACCTTATTAAAAATATTCAATCAATTAGATGTTTGGCGTAAACCACAAGAATTTAATGATTTCATTATTGCCTGTAAATCAGACTTTTTAGGTCGAGAAGGTTTTGAGCAGCGCCCTTACCCTCAAGAAGATTACTTAAACGCAGCAATGAAAGCAGCAATAAAAGTTACCGCTAAAGCTTTTGTTGAACAAGGTTTAAAAGGTATTGAAATTAAAGAAGCTATGGCTGAGGCAAGATTAAATGCAGTAAAAACAGTTAAAGCAGAATGGCAAAGTACTGCTGAAGCTCTTTAATCATTATTCATAACTACAAACGAACAATACTAACGTCAAAGACTCGCGACAAAGTTACGCATATATTTCACACAACAATTCATTGCGCATTGTTTACAAAGTATAACAACCTCCCTGTTTACATAGCTTAAAATTACTACATAAATTAATCTCATAACGAAGCAAGGTGATTATTATGTATTTAGCTACCGTTCCCTCTACTCCTTTTATGGGTTATCAAGCCAATGGCCAATCAGGCTCCACTAGCAAGATGAACGAGCCTGTGCCCGCTGAAACTAAGAATGCATTATCACCAGAGCAGAAAAACACCTTACAAGATAACGCAGATGCCAAGCTTACTGAACAAGCTGAGAATATTAAGTCAAATTACCAAAATGCTAAAGACTTAGATTTAACACGCGCTTATTATCAACAACAGCAAAAGCTTATTGATGTATACATGCAAACTAGCGCAAGCAATGGCACTAGCAGCAGTGATAATGATGCAACTGATAACAGCGCCGTAAGTACATTAACGGATACGTATGCTTCCTTATATGCATTGCATAAAAAGATTACAGACGGTAATCAACAATTACCAAGCATACCTGATGAAGTGGTTTTGCCAACAAGCACACCTGAAATATCTGCGGTAAGTAACAGCATGACTTCAACGGAAAAACAAACAGATGCATACAACAGTTTAATGATGCCAAGCACTGCTTCATATCTACATTTAACGGTTTAATGATTTAAGCTTTTAAGTAACTGTAACTCAAGTAATAAACATTGCGGCAACCAAAGCCAAAGCGTTAATGCCACAACATAAGCGGCATTAACGTCAAAAAACAGCCCTATTAAACTAGCCAGATAGATCACCGTACGATTACCATAAAGCAAATAATGTCGTTTCTTTTCAATTGTCATAATAAACACTCGTTATACAAACTTACGCCTATTAAAACCTGCATATTACAAGCCAAATAACCTAAGATTTAGTAAGTTTGTTGAATGTTATAAAGATAATATTTATTCGAGCTTTGTTTACTTTTAAGTTAAAACAGTAAATAACGGCAATGTTTTTGCGTAATGCCTTTCACCAGAAAATTATCGATTACCCCAAGGGTTGGCAGGACCTGTTCTGGCAGAACGCTCTCGAGTTTTTTCCGCTTTTTTTACACGCAGCTCTTCCGCATCTTCAAGGCTTAATTCTTTAGGTGGTCTTTGTTCAAGACCGGCTGGTACAATACGATCACGCGGTGGTAGTTCAAAATTTTCATCATCAGCTTTGGGTAAACTGTTATATTGATACATGTAAAATGCTTCAACTTTTTCTTGTGCCCAGTCAGTTTTACGCAAAAATTTTAAGCTTGATTCAATGCTCGGTTTTTGCTTAAAACAGTTTAAGTTCATATAAGCGGCTAAAATTTCAAAGCCGTAATGATCAACCAAGGTTGTTAGTACTGTTTCTAAACTTGTGCCATGCAGTGGGTTTGCTTTGTAAATATCAGGGTTGCTCATCTTTGTTCCTAGCATTAAATCAACTACTCAATACAAAGATTATACCTTATCGCTGTCTCACGATAAACTTTAGCGCTAAAACAAAAAAGCGATGAGATAAAAAAGCGATGAGATAAATAACACTATTTCAGTGGCACTTATACTCAACGCTTTTTACTTACTTATTTATTTAATATAAGCGAAAATAATTTCACCTCTTTCGCCTATATTTTTACTTATCACTATTTATTGTTTGATAACGTTTATCTCAGCTTCATCATCATCAAGCGCTAGCTTATAACCAAATGAAACATGGTGATAACGAGCACTTGAATAGTCATCGTGGATAGCAAAACCAAAGTTATATACTTTGCCTGCTTCAACGCTAACATCACCCGCATTGTCTGATTTAAGTTTACGTTTAACTACAACCGACCAAGTACCATTGTTAAGTGAAGCTTCAACACTTGCGCCCATACCTTTATGCATGTCACGCTCGGCTAAAATCTGGCCATCTTCCACTTCTTTAGTACCTGATTTATAACGTACAACATCCATAAATTGGTTAGCAGTTTGTGCAGCATCAATATCGCCTTGGTCTTTCAATTTATCCCAACCACCTAATGCTTTACCGCCACGGCCTTTTAGCTCTAATTTAGTACGAGATTCTTTAAGGTACTTAGTTACGCCAGTGTCTGAGCCTGTAGAAAAATTAAGACGTTTAGCTAAATCACTGCCTTTTAATGTATCCGCATCAGGTGCAAACGGCATAGAGTTAGCATCCGCATGACACGTACCCCAACAGCCTGCTCTATCTGCGTACTCAACATCATCGGTTGCTAACATAAAGGCCAGTTTCATTGGGTTTTCTGGATCCATTTTGCCACCCTCAACAAATGGAACAGCGGCATGTTCACCATCGGCCCAGCTAAATCTCAAATATAGATTTTCAGCATCGTGCGTTGCATCAATAGTTACGTCAATATGACCACGTTTTCCAGGGATAACATTCGGTTCAAGTTTTTTATCACTTTCACCTGAAACTATATTGTTACCAATATCAGCAATTTCTTCACCATGACATTCAATACAACGATCACCTTTACTAAAAGCACGTTTACCTCCATGTCTTCGACCTAAGATCCACTCAATAGAAGCTGTACCGGGGTAGAAAACACCAATATCTTTTGAGCTTGCTTTAGCCCAATCAACATTCATATTACTAGCCGCACCAGAAGCCGCTTCACCTTGACCAATTGCATCTGATGACGTTGCAGCACCTACTTCGCCTGAGCTTGCTAGTGCTTGCGCGACAGCATCAGCAATTTTCTTTTCCGTTTTTTCTTTTTCCACAAGTTTTTCGGCTTTAATCGTAGCGGCAATTGCTGCTTCTTTTGCTTGAACACGTGCTAAACCATCAAGATATTCTTGTGGCACTTCACGAATATAGTCAGGATTTGGCGCCTCAAGTTTTTCTAACTCTTCATCAGAAAGCTTGTCACGCACATCATTGTGAGCAATACCTTTATGACAATCGATACACGTTTGTCCGGTTTCAAAAGCATTTAAATGTTGCTTACGTGCACGTGGTTTTTGGAACTCAGGATTCATTGATTCAAAATTATGACAATTACGACACTCTCTTGAATCTGTTGATTTCATCGCATGCCAAACACTTTGTGCCAACTCAAATCGATGCTCATTAAATTTCTCTTTAGTATCAAGCTTCCCTGTTAACCAAGAAAAAACTTCTTTTGACGCTTGAATTTTACGTACAACTTTATGTATCCAAGGTTTAGGAACATGACAATCAGGACAGCCAGCTCTTACCCCTGTACGATTAGAAAAATGAATTGATGGTTTGTATTCTTGATAAACATTATCTTCCATTTCGTGACAACCGATACAAAATTCGGTGGTATTGGTTGCTTCCATGGCAGTATTGAAACCACCCCAGAAAACGATACCCACGATAAAGAAGATAACAGCACCTGAGACGGTAGTGCCGAATATTAATCGACGTGACCAAAAACTTAGGTTTGAAAAAGTATGATTTGCCATAATTGACTCTTGAATTAACTCTTAATAAGTTCAGCTCTCTTCCCTTTAGCAAATAAGCTTGAGGGAAACTATTATCCACTGCCTTCCCTCTCTATTTATCAAGGAAGCTGCAATGCTTATAAGGCGTAGTAATCTGTATATAAAATACGGTTACAACCCTTTCTATTTTCACTACTAACAATTATTTAAAATGAAAATAAAAAGGGCACGGCATTAGCCATGCCTTTTTTACTTATAACCTTGTACTGAAACGTTTTAAATATACACTTCGAAGTAGCTAATTATTAACAAATCACCTTTAAGCTGAATCGTTTTATTTAAAGGAAAGAGCATGGAGTTGACGATAGTCAATGAGTACTCTTGACGCCTAAATTGGACGTTTCAGCAACAAGGTGAAAGTTAATCAGGTTTTGTGGTTCATGCGGTTATACACATTAAACTTACCCGTTGGGGTAGTTAAGCCTTTAATGCGATATAACTCTTTAAGTGTTTTGGCATCATAAACTACAATTTCACCCGTTGGGTTTTTCGCATCTTTACGGTTCCAAACTGATACCCAAACTTCAGAGCCATCGTTGTTAAATTCCATATGCAGTGCCGCTTTACCTGGCTCTGTTGTTACACGGATTGTTTTAACAATTTCATGTGTATCTTTATCAAATACCTGCACTGATTGTTGAACTTCTGGTTCAGGGTGTTTAAGTTGATCAGCCCAAACATATTGTGAAGTTTCATGTGTACGAATGAATGCACCCGCACCATCAGTTTCCAGTTCATAACACAGTTTCCACGCTTTATCTGGGTGACCCATAGGATCATTACCCCAAACAGAAACTAGGCCAACACCTAAATGAGTTGTACCACTAACAGGACCACATTTTTTATCAACCCAGTTAGCACCAGGACCAGGATGTGGTAGTGCGTCAACTTCAATCATCGCTTCTAACTTACGCTCAATGGTATCAACAACCACCATTTTATTTGACGCATTAGCAGCAATTTGGAAGTAACGACCTGATGGGTCAAAGAAACCATCATGCAAGAATTCAGCGGAGGCAATACTGGTAATTGTTAAGTTATCTAAGTCGGTATAATCAACTTGTAACATTTGACCCGTTTCTTTAACCGCTACGATAAATGAAGAGGTTAATGGCGAAGTATAAATAGCCGCTACACGTGCTTCATTGATGAATTCACCTTTAGTATTGTAACCACGAGTAGAGACAACTTTAAGTGGATTTAACGTTACAGCATCCATAATAACGAAATGCGCAGGCCAGTAACCACCAGCAATTACGTATTTTCCGTCACCTGACACGGCGATATCACGTGCGTCATAAGCCATTTTTGTTTCAGCAACTAACATGTTTTCAGGCTTTTGCCATAAATCGATTTTGTTAACTTTACCGTCACGACCAATGGTGTACCAAAAACGACCTACATCTTTAGCATGGTCAACTTTATGGTGCTCTGTGCCTTTAATTACATGTACTGCGTAACCCGTATCAATATGGGTGATGATTTTCTTAGTATCGCCATCAATAATTGCCGCTGTGCCTGCATCACGTTCGATAACAACAAAGAAATTTTTCCAATTTAAACCGTGTAAAGGTTTAGTCGGGTAGTCTTTCGGAGCAACATATTCTTTAGTGTGCGAGCGCATTTGCTCTAACGACATTTCTGGTGGAACAGGAGGTTCCATTTGGATGAAAGTGGCTAAGTTGGCAATTTCTTTTTTGCTGAACAAATCATCAAAATTGTTCATGCCACCTTCTGTACCTAAAGCAATAATTTTCTCTAAACGCTTTTGACCTTTTTTCAAGGTACTCTTAGGTTCTAAGTTTTTACCTGTAGCACCTTTACGTAAAGTACCATGACAACCAGCACAACGTTGGAAGTATTGTAGTTTAGCTTTTTCAAAGTCAGCTTCAGACAACGTTGGCTCCGATGCTGATACTGACATGCTAACACCAGTAGCAGCCATACCTATTGCAAGGCCAAGTGCTGAAAGACCATATTTTACTTTTTTCATTGGTAACTCTCCAGATAATTAAAATTTAACGCTTCAATCAGCAGTTCTCTTTTCGCTATAACTAGTAAAAACCAGTGAAACAAAAAAGTAGGACAAACTACTAACATAAATTAGACGAACACAATTACGTAACCATTTCTGTCAAGAAAATAACTACAACATCAGCTCAATAAAACATCGTATTTGTGTAACTAAATATTACTATCCAGTAAATGTGTCTTAAATTATGTGATACAGATCAAGTTTAAAAAAAAAGCTTCATTAATAAATAAACAAGTTGATCAAGGTCAATAAATCACCTTATTTAAAAGAATAACTCAGTAGAAACGAGTAAAGTGATGCCTAGAACATCAAACACTTAACCATATTTATTTTAAGGGTATTATCATGAATAACCGTAATAAATCATTTATTTATGCCGCTATTATAGGTCTTATCATTGTTGCTATTTTTCTCGGGTTTTTATCTAGCTTAACAAATCCAATCTCTTGGATTCTTATTGCTGTATTGATACTTATCCCTGTGCTTTACAAGAAAAAAAGTCATTCAAATCAACTTAAATGGAAAAATGAATACAGTGTCGGCATTAAACATATAGATGACGATCATAAAAAACTGATCAGCTTATTGAATCAATTTTCTATTGCCTATGATTACGCGATGAGTGAAAGTTTTGAAAAAGAAGCGTTAGATGAATTAGTCAGTTATACCAAATATCATTTTGAGCGCGAAGAAAAATTAATGCAGGAAAATAACTACCCTGATTTTGACGCACACAAAGCACAGCATCAGGTTATGATTGCTCAAGTAGAAAAATTCGTACAGTTATACAATGAAGAAGGCCATGACGCTTTAGATGAAATTAGTGGTTTTTTAACCGATTGGCTAATTAATCATATTAACGGTACAGATAAACAATACAGCTATCATTTAAATGCTCGTGGTATTCACTAAGTACATTTTATAAATTTAGATGCTACAAACTATCTTACTAATTATGGTAATAGCGAATCTGTCACTTTCACGTATAGAGCTCCACGGTACCAAGCTACTTTAAGAACCTAAACATTTCAAATGCTATGACATCATTATTTTACTAGAGTAGCTTAATTATTATTGTATAAATCGAATCGATAATTCAGTTAATTCACCTTGGATTTTTTTGAGAGTTCAGTAAAATAGTTAGTCTTTAACAGTTCTCTAAAGGTTAGTAATGAAACGCGTTGTTTTATATATTTCAGATAAATGCCCCCATTGCCGTGAAGCGCAAAAATACTTAGATGATAATGGCATTAAATACAGGTTAACAAATGCGAAAATGCAGCGTGGTAGAAAAGAGCTTGACGCTATAGGGACTCGCTCTGTACCTGCCCTTAAAGTTGGTAATGAAGTAATGATTGGCTGGAATCTAAAAAATTTTGAGAAACTCTATTTCGAGTGAAGAACAAAAAATCGAAGAGTAGATCATCACATACCCCATCAATCACCATAACCACCTGATTTTTGATCGCTTAGTTATACCGAACATAAAGGCAATAGCACTGTAAATGTAGTTCCGTGGTTAACGCGACTTTTCACTGAAATATTACCTTGATATTTATTAACTATATTTTTGGCAATAGATAAACCAAGGCCCGTGCCACCTAACTCTCGTGAACGTGCTTTATCCACGCGATAAAAACGTTCAAATATACGGTCTTGAGACTTCTTATCAATGCCAATACCGGTATCTTTAACCATAATTATTGCCTGCTTTTTATCAAGGGTTAAACTGACATTTACATTACCTAAACTTGCCGTGTACTTAATTGCATTATCAATTAAGTTATCAAATAATTGACTAAGCTCTTGTGGATCTGCACGTAAAAGCATTTCGTGATCGGATAATTGCACTGACAAAGTCACATTTTTATCATTACAAATATTTTTCAAGTTTATCAGTGAACGCTTTAAAATTAAGGTTAAATCTACCGTTTCAAGTATGCTTTCTTCGGGCTTGGCATCTAAGCGCGAAATAGTCATTAAATCAGTCACTAATGACGATAGCCTAATACTTTGTATTTTAATTTTTTCCATAAAACTTTGACGAATATGGCTCGACATTTTTTCGTCTTCTATAATCGTTTCAATTATGCCGCGAATAGCGGTGATCGGCGTTTTTAATTCATGAGAGGCATTTGCAACGAAATCTCGACGCATATGCTCTAAATAATCTAATTCGGAGCGATCATTAAGCACCATAACCACGCCAATTGGAGTGCCTACATCATTTGTTAATGCCGCACAGTAAATATCAACAACCTCATCCAATAGTTGATTATTTTGTGCTGAATTTCGCATCTGTGTTTTTATTATTGACTGCTCTAGAATTGACTGTTCAATAACCTCTGTTATTTCTATCGCGTTAATTTGCTGCGCTATAGGTTGCTTAAGACATGCTGTTTCGGAGATATTAAGTATGCTAGCTGCGGCTTGATTAATATGAATAATATTTTGTTTTTCATCGACATAAACAACCCCTTCAACCATGCCAGTAAAAATCATTGCTAAACGATTGCGATCCGCAATAATGTCATTAAGTCGTAGTTCCGAGTTTTCTGCCATAATATTGAAGGCTTGCGCTAATTGGCCTAATTCATCAGTTTGGGTATTGTGAATTCTTTGACTGTAATCTCCCTTTGCAATAGCTTTGGCGACATTGGTCATATCGGTCAATGGTGTTGAAAAGCGCTTTATAAAATAATATCCGAGCAATAATGCACAAAGTCCAGAAATGAAAGCACTGAAAGCGACAATATATCTGAGCTGATAAAGTTTCTCATCAATAAAATCAAGTGGTAGAGATGCTCTTACATAACCAATAAGCGTATCGTTATCTTTGACTTGAATAGCAAAGTACAACATATTTTTTTGTAAGGTATTGCTATAGCGCGTTGCGTTAGCTTTGATTTTTTCGCTAGCGACAATAATTTCAGGACGATTGGCATGGTTATCCATCAGTATCGGGTTTTCTTCTGAGTCAGCCAACACTGTGCCATCGGGGGTAATTAAAGTTACACGATTTTTTGCTTTTTTACCGAGTGCTACTATAGCTTGCTGAAACTTATAATTATCAATTTTTTCTGCATTAAGTAATAAAGGTCTAACTAACTCAACAACTAGAATCGCATTAATTTCTAAATTTGCTTTAATCTCTTCTAAGCTATTTTTAGATATCTGTTGTGCGATTAAACTATTGACCAGCACTGTTGTTACTAAAATAACAGCGACATAACCAGTAAATAATCGTCGTAATAAGCTTGCTTTAAAAATATCACTTGTTGGCATTTGAACTATTGACCTTCTTTAAAGCGATAACCAATACCACGAACTGTTTCAATAAATTGATACTGCTCACCGATTTTTTTGCGGATTGCACGAATATGCACATCAATATTACGGTCGACTACAATGACATCGGTTGAATATGCATTATTAATTAATTGTTCGCGAGAAAACACTTGGCCTGGATATTTGGCAAAATAATGTAATAAACGAAATTCTGTGGCGGTAAGTGAGAGTATTTTTCCATTAAAAGTTACCTTATGTTTATTTGTATCTATGCTTAAACCATCAATACAAATTTTTGGTGCAACAGAGTTTTTTTCAATAGTGGCGCTTCGTCTTAATTGCGCCTTAATGCGAGCAATGACTTCTTTAGGGCTAAAAGGTTTACAAACATAGTCATCGGCACCTATGCCTAAACCAAGTACTACATCACTTTCTTCACCTTTTGCCGTTAACATTATCACAGGGATATTAGCGATAGCTTCATTAGCACGTATTTTTTGGCATATTTCTAAACCGTCCATACTGGGTAACATTAAGTCTAATAAGGCAAGATCAGGCATTTGTGCTTTAATCAGGTTTAAACCCGCTAAACCATCTTCAGCAGTAAAAACGTCAAAGCCTTCACGCTGCAGGTTATAACTCAATACTTCAGCAATATCTGGTTCGTCTTCTACAATGACAATTTTTTTGGCCATAACATTTTCTATTTATTACTCTTTGTCTAATTATAACAACGCTAGATTAAGAAAGGATTAAGAAACAATATTTTTTCAACACTCCCCCATAAAACTTAACCAACTTTTAGCACAGACTTAATCAAATCTTTAAAAAACACTTTCATAATTTACCTTGCAAATATTATGTTGGATTTTGTAGAAAGCATAAAAAGGCACCGAACAGTGAAAAGTTAACAGCGACCATCTCGGTTAAATAATTAATGACTATATTACCGCTTCGTAATGGCTGTAATGATTAAAGAATATAATGATAACAACTAATAAAAGAGACAATAAAAATGAAATATCTTAGAAGTTCAATAGCATTAGCACTTTGTTCTATTTATTCACAAACCACAATAGCTGATGAAGCTATTGATTTTTACGGGAAACTTAATATCACTTTACAGTATTCAGAAGAAGCTGGTGAATCTTTTAATGAACTAAAAAGTAATGCTTCGCGGGTTGGTGTTAAGGGTAAATATAAATTAGATACGGGTTATGAACTTGAGGCTATTTATAAAATTGAATGGCAAGTTAATGTTGATGATGATTCAAAAAGTTCATTAACGGCACGTAATCAATGGGTTGGTTTAAAAGGTGGTTTTGGTGAAGTAACCATAGGTCGTGCGGATACAACATTAAAAGTTTCTCAAGGTAAATTTGATTTATTTAATGATTATGAAGGTGATTTGAAGCATCTATTTATTGGTGAAAATCGTGTCACAGATTCATTAACTTATAAATCGCCTAAGTATAACAATGTTCAATTTTTAGCAAGTTACATACTCTCAGAAAATAAAGATTTAGATGATCCATATTCAATTGGTATTTCTTATGGTGACGATAGATTGAAACAAACAAACTTTTTTGTATCCATTGCTCATGATGACAATATGCAAGGGAAGGATGCTATTTACCAAACGACACGTTTAGTTGGAATGTATAAATTTGGTGATTTACGACTTGGCGGTATTCTTACTGAAAGTAAAGTGACAGAAGGTGAATTTGAAGGGTTAAATGAAAACGGTTATGCGGCTAATGTATCTTATCAATTTGGAAAAATACTAGCTAAGTTACAGTATCAAGAGTTTGGTGGTGCGGATGCTATTAATTTAGGCGCGGACTACAAATTAGGAAAAAATACTAAAGTATTTGCTTGGTATACTGACCGAGAAGGGCTTAGCTTTGATGGTGAAACTATTAAAAAAGCCACCGAAGGTA
>JAWSUX010000605.1:0-2161 GCA_033852215.1 Colwellia sp.
CTTACGCCACCAACCATTTGTGTACCGTAATCAATAGCTTGCTCTGAATGGAAAGTACCTTGACCACCAGTGAAACCTTGACAGATAACTTTAGTATCTTTATTAATTAATACAGACATTATTTGCCCTCCGCAGCTGCTACAACTTTGGTCGCTGCATCAGTTAATGATTCAGCAGCAATGATGTCTAAGCCAGAGTTTTTAAGAACTTCACGACCTAAATCAGCATTAGTACCTTCTAAACGTACAATAACAGGCACTTTAACACCTACTTCTTTAACCGCGCCAATGATACCTTCAGCAATCATGTCACAACGAACTATGCCACCAAAGATGTTAACTAAAACAGCTTTAACGTTTTCGTCAGAAAGGATGATTTTGAATGCTTCAGAAACACGTTCTTTGTTTGCACCGCCCCCAACATCTAAGAAGTTAGCTGGCTTGCCGCCGTGTAAGTTAACGATATCCATAGTACCCATTGCTAGGCCTGCACCGTTAACCATACAACCAACAGTTCCATCAAGCGCTACATAGTTGAGCTCCCACTGGGCTGCATAGGCTTCACGTTCATCTTCTTGAGATGGATCATGAAAAGCACGCATTTTAGGTTGACGATATAGAGCATTACCATCGATACCTATTTTACCGTCTAAACAGTGAAGATCACCTTCAGCTGTAATAACTAACGGGTTAATTTCTAATAAAGAGAAATCACAATCTTCAAACATTTTAGCAAGACCTAAAAAGATCTTAACAAACTGCTTCATTTGTGTAGGGTTTAAACCCAATTTAAAGCCTAATTCACGGGCTTGATAAGGTTGAGCGCCAACAAGTGGATCAATTTCAGCTTTGTGAATTAATTCTGGTGTCTCTTCAGCAACCGTTTCAATTTCAACGCCACCTTCAGTAGATGCCATGAAAACGATTCTTTGTGAAGCTCTGTCAACAACAGCGCCAAGATATAATTCGTTCGCAATGTTAGAACAGCTTTCAACTAAAATTTTAGATACTGGCTGACCATTCTCGTCTGTTTGGTAAGTAACTAAGTTTTTACCTAACCAGTGTTGAGCGAAATCTTTGATTTCTTGCTTGCTTTTAACTAGCTTAACACCGCCAGCTTTACCGCGTCCGCCCGCGTGTACTTGAGTTTTAACAACCCATTTATCGCCGCCAATTTTATCAGCCGCTTCGGCAGCTTCTTGAGGTGTATCGCAAGCGAAACCTTCAGAAACTGGTAAACCATATTCAGCGAACAATTGTTTCGCTTGATACTCATGCAAATTCATGGTGTATTTCCATTTATCTGTGAATGATGGCAAACACTATAAGCACTTTGTTTAATTAAACAGTAGTACTAAAGTAGGATGCCGATGAAAAGTAGCGAGATTATAATATAAAAACTCTAATGACGGTAGTCAAAAGAGCTAATACTATAGTCTACTATTTAGATATTAAATGACTTATTAAATATCTAAAAGAAGGCGTGTAGGGTCTTCTAATAACTCTTTAATCGTTACTAGAAAGCCAACCGATTCTTTACCGTCAATCAAACGGTGATCATAAGATAATGCTAAATACATCATAGGTAAAATTTCTACTTTACCGTCAACTGCCATTGGGCGGTCTTGTATTTTGTGCATACCTAAAATAGCAGCTTGAGGTAAGTTCAAAATTGGTGTTGATAATAAAGAACCAAAAACACCACCGTTAGTAATAGTGAAGTTACCGCCAGTCATATCAGCCATTGAAAGCTTACCATCACGACCTTTAATTGCTAAATCACGAATACCATTTTCAATACCTGCCATGTTTAATTGGTCAGAGTCACGTAATACTGGTGTAACTAAACCACGTGGCGTAGATACCGCGATAGAGATGTCAAAAAAGTTATGGTAAACAATGTCATCACCGTCAATTGAGGCGTTCACTGCTGGGAAACGTTTAAGCGCTTCAGTTACCGCTTTCACGTAAAAAGACATAAAACCAAGACGCGTGTCGTGAGTTTTTTCGAACAAGTCTTTATATTGTGCACGTAAATCCATAATTGGCTTCATGTTAACTTCATTAAAGGTCGTTAACATGGCTGTAGAATTTTTCGCTTCTAATAAACGTGTTGCAATCGTTTTACGTAAACGTGTCATCGGTACACGTTTTTGCGTACG
>JAWSUX010000138.1:0-24897 GCA_033852215.1 Colwellia sp.
TTGGTGGAGTTAATTCCCTGTGCTGACATGGTGCGCTTTGGTAAAAATGGCAGTGATGCTACCTCTGCGGCTATTAGACTAGCACGCGCTTTCACGCAAAAAGAACACGTCGCAGTATGCGGTTATCACGGTTGGCAAGACTGGTACATAGGTTCAACAACGCGAGATTTAGGTGTACCTGAAAGCACTAAATCGTTAACTCATACTTTTAAGTACAACGATATTTCATCACTAGAGCAGATATTCAATCAACAAGAAAATAAAATGGCGGCGGTGATTTTAGAGCCAATGAATACTCATTTTCCGCAAGAAAATTTTTTACAAAAAGTAAAAGACTTATGCAAAAAGCATAGTGCCGTATTAATTTTTGATGAAACGATCACAGGTTTTCGTTTTTCTATGGGCGGTGCTCAAGCATTATTTGGTGTAACGCCAGACTTAGCAACTTTTGGCAAAGGCATGGCAAATGGTTACCCTATTTCTGCTGTGGTTGGTCGTAGAGATATAATGATGTTGATGGAAGATATCTTTTTCTCAGGTACCTTTGCTGGTGAAACTTTATCACTCGCCGCAACAAAAGCCACTTTAGATTTCATGATTGAACACAACGTTGTTGAACACTTAACCGCCATGGGAGAAAAATTACAGGTAGGGTTAGAATTAATTATTAACAACATGCAAGCCCAACATTGGCTGAGCTTAAGCGGTCATCCTGTCTGGTCATTTTTAACCATCAGCGAGCAAGGTGGTTATAGCGCCATTCAATTAAAATCATTGTTTCTACAAGGAATGGCACAGCAAGGATTTTTACTTGGTGGAGGCCATAATTTAAATTACGCACATAAAACAAAAGACATTGACGCCCTACTCAATGCTTATAAGGTGGTACTTTCAGTATTAGCGGTAACTATTGAACAGCAAAGTTTTGCTACTCAATTTAAAGGTGAACTGCTCGAACCTGTGTTCAAACTACGTTAGAGCCATAACATGCATATAGCTTTTAGAGTTGACAGTTCAAATATCATAGGCCATGGCCATATCATGCGTTGCTTAACCTTAGCGCATGCTCTTGTTACACAAACCAAGCAACTTAAAGGCGAAGACATAAGTATCAGTTTCCTCTGTCGGAATCACCAAAGCAATATCAATAATTTAGTTAGCCAAAATAATTTTTATTTAATAACACTGCCGCAAGGCAAAGAAACAATAAAACTAGCGGACAGTAATACTTGGCTAGGTTGCTCTCAAAGCCAAGATGCACAGCAATGCGTTAATGCAATAAAATCACTAACGGCTAATATAGTACCCTTTGATATTTTGATTGTTGACCATTATGCACTTGATGAACAATGGCATAACTTAGTTAGCCCTTACTATCAACAACTCATGGTGATTGATGATTTGGCCAGTCGTTCTTTACACTGTGAGTTATTACTTGACCAAACACTAGGTCGCCAACCACAACAATACCAGTCATTTGTCCCTAAACATTGCCAATTATTATTAGGGAAAAATTATATGCTGTTAAGAGATGAATTTTCGGCACTTCAAGAGCAGGCGATCCTTCAACGCCAGTTACGTAGTAAACAGCTAACAAGTGCCAATATTTTGATCAGCATGGGCGGGGGCGATCCTGATAACTTGTCTGAGCTGGCACTTTTAGCAATAGCTCAAGTAATCAAGAACTACCCAAATATTACAACTAGTTTGGTGCTATCAAGTCAATCATTACATCTAAAATCATTACAACGACTAAGTAATCAATTTACTTGGTGCACGTTAATTACTGATTGCCAGAACATGGGTGACTTAATGTTATCAGCTGATATAGCTATTGGAGCGAGCGGTGCAACAGCATGGGAGCGCTGCTGTTTGGGATTACCAAGTTTAATTACGGTCAATGCTGAAAATCAGCAGCTGATTGCTAAGAATTTAACCCATGCCGGTGCGACTATTAACTTAGGTTGGCATAAAGAGATCACGACTAATACTGTTATCAATGCCTTAGAGAAGCTACTCAATGAAGCTAACACGTATTTAACCATGGTAGATAATAATTTAAATTGTTGCGACGGTTTAGGGGCAAAAAGAGTTGCGAAAGTACTAATTGAAAGTATACGTAAAGTGCGAACTACAGGTATAACGACAAGTGGAACAGGAAACACTGCCGATGAATAATGCTAACTTTAATTCTATCACCATCTTAGTTGATAATGATTCATGGATTTTACCTTACGTACAAGAACTTGTAGAATATTTTTCTGCGCACTATCAATGTCAGCTAGTCAGAAGCGCTAATGATATTAAACAGGGTGATGTGTGCTTTTTTCTTGGCTGTACAAAAATAGTAAGTACCGATATTTTAACGCGTAATCAATACAATTTAATAGTACACGAAAGCGACTTACCTCAGGGAAAAGGTTTTGCACCAATGACTTGGCAAATTTTGTCAGGAAAAAAATCAATTCCAGTCTGTTTAATAGAAGCCAGTGAAAAAGTCGATAGCGGTAAAATTTGGTTAAAAGAAAACATTGAACTTAATGGTAGTGAATTGCATGATGAATGGCGTGATAAGCAAGGTAAAATAACCATTAAACTTGCAAAAGACTTTATTGAAAAATTCCATCAATTAACGGTAGAAGAGCAAGATGGCGAAAACAGTTTTTATTCAAAAAGAAGCGCAAAAGATAGCCAACTTGATCTAAATAAAACTTTAGCTGAGCAATTTAATTTACTCAGGGTCGTCAGTAATACTGACTATCCTGCTTTTTTCATTAAAGACGGTATTAAATACAAATTAGAGATATCACGTGATGATTAATATGCCATTCAAACACAAAACTGATAACTATGTTGTAGCAACAATCAAAGACTGGCACTTTGCAGAATTCAAACGAGTATGCTCAATTTTTGTTGGTGAATGGACGCTAATTAGTAATAACCAACAGCTTACTTTAGAAAATTTAAGACAGCTTAAACCTAAATATATATTTTTCCCACACTGGAGTTGGATAGTACCTGAAGAAATACTTAACGAATTTACTTGTGTTTGTTTTCATATGACCGATGTTCCTTATGGTCGCGGTGGTAGCCCGCTGCAAAATTTAATCAGCCGCGGTCATCAAGAGACTAAATTAACAGCCCTAAAAATGACAACTCAAATAGATGCCGGTGCTGTTTATTTGAAAGCTCCTTTATCATTACAAGGCAGCGCACAAGAAATATTTGAACGTAGCGCTAAACTTAGTTTTGAAATGATTAATTCCATCATTACATTAGAACCAATTCCTATAGAACAAACAGGACAAATAACAACGTTTAGCCGAAGAACGGCTGAACAAAGTAAAATACAGGGCAATGAAACGTTAAGTGAGCTTTATGATTTAATTCGTATGTTAGACGCTGATAGTTACCCTAAGGCTTTTTTTCAGCATGGTGACTTTACCTTAACTTTTGAAAAAGCTAAATTAAGTAATGCTAAAGAAAATGATGCTACGACAATGCTACAGGCAAATGTCATCATTAAAAAATCAACAACGGTCTAAATCATGAGCCAAAATATGATGAGTAAAAAAAATGACTAACAAATTTATTACCATAAATGGCACTAAAATAGGATCTGACTTCCCTCCCTATATCATTGCTGAGCTTTCCGCTAACCACAATGGAAAAATTGAACAAGCATTAAAAAGTATTGAAGTAGCGGCACAATGTGGTGTTGATGCGATAAAAATTCAAAGTTATACCGCTGATACCATGACCATAGACTGTGATAAAGAAGACTTTCAAATTAAAGGTGGCTTATGGGATGGCTATAAACTATACGATTTATACCAATGGGCACAAACGCCCTTTGAGTGGCATCAACAACTTTTTGATAAAGCAAAAGAAGTTGGTATTACTTTATTTTCTACGCCTTTTGATGAAACAGCCGTTGATCTACTAGAAAACCTTAACGCACCTGCATATAAATTAGCCTCTTTTGAAATAACAGATTTACCATTAATAAAGCGAATAGCAGAAACAGGTAAACCATTAATTATCTCAACAGGTATGGCAAACATTGAAGAAATTGAAGATGCCATTAATACTGCAAGAAAAAATGGCTGTACTGAATTAGTAGTATTGCATTGTATTAGCGCCTACCCTGCCCCAGCTGAGCAAGCAAACTTAGCGACAATAGCCGATATTAGCAAACGCTTTGATGTAATAGCTGGTCTTTCTGATCATAGCTTAGGTACCGTTGTTTCTGTGGCTAGCATTGCCTTTGGCGCTAGTTTAATTGAAAAACATTTTACTTTAGATCGCAAGGATAAAGGACCCGATGCAGAATTTTCTTTAGAACCCGATGATTTAAAACGTCTAGTGAGTGAAGCCAAAACAGCCCACCAAGCAATAGGTACCGCAGGTTACGAACGTAAAACTGTAGAGCATTCAAGCATGAAATTTCGTCGTTCACTTTACTTTGTTAATGACATCAAGCAAGGCCAAACGATTACTAAAGATCATATTAAAAGAATACGGCCAGGTTATGGTTTAGCTCCCAAACATTACCAGAGTTTCATAGGAAAAACCGCTAACCAAAACATCAGCCGTGGCACTGCAGTATCTTGGGATTTAATCGTTAATGAGAAATAAGACTATGGTAAAAGAATCAACAAAAAATAACGTGCTCATTGTCGCAGCCCATGCTGATGACGAGGTACTTGGTTGCGCAGGTACTATAGCTAAACATATTGATGAAGGCGATAATGTTAGTGTGCTTTTTATGACGGATGGCGTTTCATCTAGAAATAATAGTAACCAACAGCAGGAAGTTGAACGGGAAACGGCTTTGGATAAAGCAATGCAAGTACTTGGTGTTAAACATTACCAATGTTTTGATTTTCCAGATAATCAAATGGATTCAGTACCTTTATTAACGATCATAAAAGTCATTGAAGACGAGATTTTCAAGCTCAAACCAAACATTATATATAGCCACTTTGCCCATGACTTGAATATAGATCACCAAATAACTCATCAGGCGGTAATGACCGCTTGTCGGCCAATAGCAGGTAGCAGCGTCAAAAAAATATTGTCTTTTGAAGTATTATCAAGCACAGAGTGGCAATCAACTTCACACCTTCGCTTTCAAGGACAATACATTGTTGATATCACACAATATTGGCCTAAAAAAGAACAAGCCTTGTTATGCTATCAAGAAGAATTACGAGACTTTCCACACAGCAGAAGTTTACTTTGCATTGAGGCATTAGCTACTTTACGCGGAGCAAGTCACGGCTTTGCCAAAGCCGAAGCCTTTCAAGTTGAGCGTATACTTAACAATTAATACTACAAATTAAAATGAAACATATGTTTATGGCATGTGTTTTGTATATCATAAAACTATCAAGTGCAATAATATATCGTTTAAACAAAATATGAACCGACCTTTAACAAAAAATCAATTGAACGCTCTCTGGTACTTAGAGCTAGCTGAGCAAGCAATTACCTGTGGACAGACTAAAAAAGCTGAGTCACATTTAACTTCAGCGCTTGAAAATCAGAGTGATAACATCACTGCTATTGTTACTTATGGGAATTTACTCATTAATGAACGACGCTTTATTGAAGCGCAAACATTACTTGAGCATGCATATCAACTGTTCCCAAAAAAACTTGATATCATCTTAGCTTATTATATGTCTTTACGGCGTCAAGGTTTGATCCCTGAATGCATTAGACTTTGTCTAACCGCACTTAAGGAATACCCTGATAATAATTATCTAAAAAGCGAGTTAGCAGTAGCTTTTGTTATGTCTGGAAATATTGACCAAGCCATCACATTAGCAGAAAAAGGCTTTGAACCAACATTACGCTGGCAACAGTGGTCAATTGCTGCACACTCAGTCCTAAAAAATAATAAAGAATTATTTGCATTGATAAAGTCCAGCATCAACTTTTTTGAAGAAGCAGAAATATTACCTCAACAAGCAATACAAGCTGTCGTTGAAAGGAGTGACAATCAAAAAATCAGTGGCTATTATCAAGATTTTGTATCAATAACAGGTTATAAAAAACGCCCTGTATGGGCTTATTTTGAATTACTCCGTTATTGTAAAGTCAATGATGAAGTAACACTTTTTGAACAAGAATGTGAAGTATCATTAGCTTTAGATCCTGTACCCTACCGTCCAAGAGCAACAGCACAGAGTAAAATATTATTTGATCACGACACCATTTCGTTAGTAAAGAAAAAGTTTGAACAGCCAATTATTTTACGAAGTTCATTGCAAGAAAACATTGAAACTTTTAGAAGCCTATGTAAAGAGCTAATCAATGATGGCGAATTTAAACATTTTCAAGATAATATTACTGCCATTAAAAAATATTATGCTCCAAATACACCTGATTTTGTTCAAGTGATGTCTACTGGCCGTTGCGGCACTTTAGCTTTATATGAATTTATCAAGAGATCAGAGCAAGTCATTCCTTTTCATACGATGCAAGCTCAGCTAATTCCACCCGACAGAAATCATATCCTATATCGAATATTATCGGGAAATTTTGATAAAAAAATTATTAGCACTATTTTAACTTCATACCTACAAAATAGAGTTGCTGAAATTTGTTACGCCTATACTAAACAATGTACTCCCATTATTATTAATCACTGGGATACCATTTTTGCACCTTTCCTTGCAGAGCTATTTCCAAGTAGCAAATTTCTTCATATTTGGCGAGAAGATGAGAATGTTTTCAAGTCTATTTATGGAAAAAATCAATTTCAAAACGAGCAATTACGTCATTGTTGGTTTGACAGTAAATTTTCTCAAGGTAAATTTACATGCTTTTTTGATACAACGTTATCTATGCAACAGCAAGTTTCTTGGTATTTATTTTTTACACGAGAATATTCATTAGCCTTTAAAGATACGTTGCCATCTGAACGCATGCACTCAATGAAAAGTGAAGACTTATTTACTGGTAATGTAGATAAATTTACCTTATTAAAGTCTCTTATGCCTATTGACGACATTACAGAGAGTGAATTTATTACTGCCTTTGCTAAACCTGTCAATCAAAAGCAAGATAAGTTACAAGTTGAAAGTAACTTACTTAGCGAACAAGCATCGGAAATTCATCATATAATAGAAAAACTAGAACGAACTGGCACTTTATAACAAATAATAACACTGGAAAAAACATGCAAAAATGTACCGCCTGTAACCTACCTGAAACTTATGAAACTATCGAGTTCGATAAAGATGGCGTTTGTAATATTTGTCGTCAAAAAGTATTTAAAGATGAGAAAATTAATTGGAAAAAACGTGCCGAAATGCTTGCTCGTGTTATAGAGAAACATCGTGGTAAGTATGAGTATGATTGTATTTTGCCCTTTTCTGGCGGAAAAGATTCAACCTATACTTTATGGTATTTAGTTAAACATTTTAATATTCGCCCGCTCGTTGTACAATTTAACCACGGTTTTATGCGTGATACTTTATTAGAGAACAATCGTCGTACTTTCAAAAAACTTGGCGTTGATGTTATTTCTTTTACTCCAAATTGGAAGCTCGTTAAACGTTTAATGTTAGAAGCGTTAGTACGTAAAGGTGATTTTTGTTGGCATTGTCATACCGGAATTTTTGCCTATCCTATGCATATAGCGTTGAAGTATAACGTCCCCCTTATTTTTTGGGGTGAACCCTCCTCTGAATATACTGCTTATTATGATTACGAAGATGATGAGATCGAACAGGTCGATGAAACACGATTCAACCGTTTCATTAATCTCGGTATTACTGCCGAAGATATGTACTCAATGATCAAAGACGATTATCAATGTGATCCTCGAGAATTAACGCCATACACTTACCCTAACCGAAGAGACTTGAAAAAACTTAAATATCAATCCGTTTGCTTGGGATCTTATATTCCTTGGGATGTAAAAGAGAATACTAAAATAATTCAAGATGAACTAGATTGGCGTGGAGATCAAGTAGAAGGTATGCCATGGGAGGAGTATTCTTATGAAAAGATAGAATGTTCGATGCAAGGTATGCGTGATTATATTAAATATTTGAAACGTGGTTATAGTCGTGTAAGTCAGATGACTGCACTTGATTTACGTAATGATCGTATAGCGAAAGAACATGCAGACAAGCTGATAGCTGATTATGAAGGTAGAAAACCCCCTTCTCTAAAGTTATTTTTAGAATATTTAGGGATCAGTGAAGATCAATTTAACCATATCGTTGCCAAAACGGTTGTCCCACCTTTTAAACCTGACTTTCATGGTATGGAATATGCTCCTAAAACCAGTGACTTTGACCGTTGGTATCGTGAAGACCCTCAAGATAGAGGCATTATTGCTAAAAACCAAGTGTAATTAAAGTAGATGATAGGAATTTTAGATATAGGCTTAGGCAACATACAATCGGTTTATAATGCTGTTTATGAAAATGGTTATGATCCTATTTGCGTAGACCAACCGGAGATGTTAACCGAACTGAGTCATTTTATTTTACCTGGTGTTGGTAATTTTCATGCGGTAATGCAGCGCCTAGAACGTCTTAGTTTTTTACACCCTATTCAAAAATTAATAGCTAATGGCACCCCAACTTTAGGTATATGTTTAGGTATGCAATTACTGGCAACTACTGGTTCCGAAGGTGGTGTATCTGCTGGCTTAAACGCTATTAATGCCGATGTACCTCTTATGCTTCCTAAACAAGAGCTACGAATACCACATGTTGGTTGGAATGAAGTAAAGTTTAACCAAGAGCATCCAGTGTTTGATGAAATCAAAGACCAAAGAGACTTTTATTTTGTTCATAGTTACCATATGGTATGTCAGCATAATACAAATGTTATTGCGACGACAAATCATGGTGAAAACTTTGTTTGTGCTGTGGCAAATAAAAATGTCGTTGGAGTACAGTTTCATCCAGAAAAAAGTCAAAAAAATGGTATGAAATTATTAGAAAATTTTTGCGAGTGGAATGGGCTTCCCTAAAGTTAACTTATGAAGTTCAATATAATGGATCAATCTCATGCTGAAAAAACGTATTATTCCTATGATGCAACTGCTTGACAAGCAGTTAGTTAAAACTTGTCAATTTAATAGTTGGCGTAATGTTGGTGATCCAATTAAAAGTGCCAGCGTCTATAACTCTCAATACACCGATGAGTTAGTTTTACTTAATATAAGCCGAGAAAATAGAAGCATAGAGCAATTAGCACAACTGATACCGCAAATAGCCCAAGTCAGTTTTATGCCCTTATCTGTCGGGGGAGGCATTAATAACTTTAACGATGCTGCATACTTAATAAACCAAGGTGCAGATAAAGTAATAGTAAACTCTAGCGCTTATATAAATCCTGAGTTAATTACCCAAATAGCAAGTAAATTTGGTCAACAAGCCGTTATTATTAGTATTGATATCAAAACAAGTGACAGCAATAACTATCAACTTTACTCGCATTGCGGTACTAAACTAGAAAGCGCGACTTTGGTTGATCATATAGAACAATGTCAGAATGCTGGTGCGGGTGAATTCATGATCCAGTCAATAAATAATGACGGCATGATGTCTGGTTTTGACATCACTCTATTACAGCAAGTTATGGCATTAGCGACTGTTCCTGTTATAGGCTGTAGTGGCTCAGGTAACTATCAACACCTACACGACGCCTTTATTAAAACCGATGTAAGTGCTCTTGGTTGTGGCAGTTTATTCAATTTTTCTGACAGTAACCCTATACGTGCTAAGAACTATTTAACCAATTATGGAATTGCTTTTAAAAAGGTTTAGTTATGCCATTAAATATAAAAAAAAATATTAGCTTTGCTCCATTAAAAAACATTGTATTAATTGGTGGTGGTGATTTAATGGTAGCCAGTACTAAAGTATTGAAGTCTTTAGGTTTTGAATTAACTATTATTACTGCAACTCGTCATATTAATGAGAAGCTAGTACTCTCAGATGAAACTTTAGCGCAAGCTTGCCAACAGTTAACGAACACCCCTCATGTACTTGATGACATCAACCAACTAAACAAACAACAGCTTCTAGCCATTATTCCTGATAATGCTATAGCCATCTGTTTTGGGCCTGCTTGGGTTTTTAGCGAAAAAATTATACAACAATTTCATTACGGTATGTTTAATATTAACGCCATTCCTATTCCCCATTATTTAGGAGGTGCACATTATACTTGGCAATTATTGAACAATAACCAAGAAGGTGGTTGTTTTTTTCAAAAAATAACAGATAAGTTAGATCAAGGGGATATTTTTGCCAAACATCAATTTATCATTAGCTCAGAAGCAAGAACACCGCATGACTATTTTGTTGAAAATGTTCAACAAGGTACATATTTTATTAATGAATTAGCCAATATGTTTATTGAGGGTAAAGAGTTTATCCCTACTTCTTATAAAGCATTGGATGAAAATAGACTTTATTTCCCTCGCCTTAGAACGGATAAACAAGCTTATATTAATTGGCAATGGACAGCACAAGAAATTGTGACTTTTTGCCAAGGTTTTGACAGTCCTTATATGGGTGCCGCAAGCTTTATTCAAAAATCGATATTACGATTGAAAAAAATAAAACTAATTACCTTAGCAGACAATAATAATAACCAAATATCGGCTATGCATCCATTTTGTGCCGGCCTTATTATTAGGAAGATTAAAAAAATGAACAGTACTAGCATTGTTATAGCAGCAATCAATGGTTTTGTTGAATTACGTGAAGTTTATGATAATGAAGGTTGTTGTATGATGGAAAAGTTAAAAGAAGGTATGCGTTTGCATACACCCCAGCACGTACTTGATGACGCTATGGCCTATCAAGTAACTATTGATGGTCAAGGTTTTAAGGATTAATCAAAGTGAGCGTATTGAGCTTAGTAAAAAAATTATTTCCTTTTAGTTATTCAATCACTGGTCAGGGTAACGATGAAGCTATTCCTTATTACTTAGAGGAGTTAAACTTCATCGTTCATGAATATTCTTCTGGACAGAGCTTAAATGGTTGGTTTATCCCTCACGGTTGGCGAGTCAATAAAGCACAGATATTTCAAGGGGGCAATCTAGTTTATGATGCACAGTCATCTCCTTTAGGTTTAGCAATTTTATCACCTAGTTACAATGGAGAATTATCACTTAATGAACTACAGGTTCACTTAAGCAGCAGTAAAGAATTACCTGATGCTGTATTATATCAATGGCAAAACTTATATCGCCCTAAAGAAATGACTTGGGGAATATCTATGCCTCATAATCAAAGAAGTAAACTGCGAGATGTCAATTATCGTATTGAAATTGAAACTGAATTAAACCCAAGTACAATGAAAGTACTTGATTATTTATTACCGGGGCACAGTAAAGAAACGATCATAATAAATGGTCATAATTGTCATCCATTCCAAGCTAATGATGATATTTCAGGTTGTGCTGTTGCGATTAGGGTTATGCAAGCTTTAAAAGTAAAATTATTAACAATGACTTTAAATTATAGTTATCGAGTAATGAT
The DNA here is from genome assembly GCA_033852215.1 of Colwellia sp. Classification (GTDB taxonomy): domain Bacteria; phylum Pseudomonadota; class Gammaproteobacteria; order Enterobacterales; family Alteromonadaceae; genus Colwellia. The sequence continues at coordinate 11,529 of JAWSUX010000138.1, forward strand.
TTCTCCTGAATTACATGGTCCTATGTTCTGGCTAAATGATATGAATAAAGAGGAGCAGTCCCTTATCAAAGGCTGCATATTACTAAAGTCTGTTGGCAATAATGCGGTAATGCGATTACAACGCAGCTATTTAGGCGATCAAAGTTTAGATATCGCTGCCCAATTGGCCTTTAAAAAACAATATGGTACTTTTGAGCAAGGTAATTTTCGGAGTATTTATGGCAATGATGAAACAGTATTTGAAGCCCCCCCCTATAATATACCTACAATTTCATTAACACGGTGGCCATTTAATGAATACCACAGTAATTTAGATACCCCTGATATATTATCTGAAAAGAGTTTACAAGACAGTATTGATTTAGTGATGAATATTATTGAGCATTACGAAAATAATGACCTAACATTTAAAGATACTGTTTCAAAAAACGTTCCCCTTGCAGTGGTGACGCAGCAAAGGTATAGCCAAAAGTATAAATTGAATTTTAATGGTCTGGTATGTTTATCTGCTTATGGTTTATATAAGTCGATCCCTCCAGTCAGTAAAGCTGGTGTTGACTATAACTGTGTAAGTGGTCGTTGGAATAAATTAATGAATTGTTTACCTCGAGAAATTGATGATGGAGCAACCGTTAGTGACTTAGCAGCTAAGTATGATTTACCTCATCACGAAATCCACGACTATATAGGTGAGTGGATACATCAAGGACTACTAATTAAGTGCGGCTAATTAATTGACACATTAAGCGAATATATGACTGAAATAAAAAAAATACAAATATCATCTGAAAAAACGCCATCAATCTATTTACAATCAATTAATGAAACAGATGCGAATGACGAGTATGTTCAGTGGTTAAATGATCCTCTGATTAATCAATATTTAGAGACTAGGCATTATCAACAAGATTTCCAATCGATAATAAACTTTATAAAAGAAATGGAAACTAATCCTAATGAACACTTATTTACTATTCGTTTAAGGGATAACAACAAACATATAGGGAATATTAAAGTTGGAAATATAAACCCCCATTATGACATCGCTGATATTAGTTTATTTATTGGAGATAAAGATTCTTGGGGTAAAGGGTTTGCCACGCAAGCAATACAATTGATTTCTCGGTACAGCTTCGAGCAACTAAAATTAAGAAAATTATGCGCTGGTGCATATAAACCAAACATAGCAAGCACTATGGCTTTTATAAAGGCTGGGTACGTCCGAGACGGTGTGCTAGTAGAGCATTATATATTCAATAATCAACCGTGTGATTTAGTACAAGTTTGCTTGTTCTATCGACAATTAAATCTATTACCCGAACTAGTGATAACAGCATAAATAGCTAATCAATAAATAAACTATTCTCGACTATCAAAAGGTTAAATGTTTAGGCAGCTCATACTTTAATATATCAACCAAATAAACATGATCTCGACGCTGTTGAGCATCATGCATTATTTCCATAATTTTAGCTAACATAACTAACGTTTCAGGCGAAAGTGAAGGCGAAATTACTAAAAGCTCGTCAAAAACTTGACTTAATAGTTGATTAGACTCTCCCTCTTTTGATTGAAGAAGAGCAGTAGAGGCTTGATCAATTAACCTATTAAGTTCTATACACTTCATAGTATTGCTTCACTATTTTCTTTCCACTGCTTTGTCCCCTTAATAAAGGCTCCTTTTTTACTACCATTGAAAAATTCCACCTGCTTTTTTACGATAATATAATCTTCTAGATCTCTTAAATAACCACGATAATTAAGTAATGTTGGTACTCTTTCATTAAAGCCATTGAGTACCCAATGTGGTGTGTTAGTTGTGGAAAGTTGTGGTTTATTAGCTAATTCTGATAATTGCCAAAAAGTATGACTTTTTCCTTCTGGGAATGAAAAATCGGCACCTAAAAATAAAACCTGTTTTGCGCCAATTTTCACCGATAAATCAATAGCTGGATGAATAACACTACCTGCGCAGTAAAGCCTTCCTCTTGGATAGTCTTTATTAATAGATTGATACAGATCGCCTGTTGAATAAGCAACATATCTTGGTCCTTGCCAGAAAGATAATAACTCATTATTTACAACAGGGAAGTAAACTAATGGTACATGCTTGAAGTCTTTAATATTAAGACAGTCTAGTAACTTTTTAGCAACAGGGTCTATTGAAACAACAATATCAGGAATCACACCTGCTTCAGCTAACGGCATAACAGCAGCATCAACTGCAATTACGGTAAAACTATCTCGTGTTGACGGTTTTTGCAACCAACTGAAATGATCCAATAATGTAGGGCCTGCAGCACAGATAATAAATTTATTGTTCTTGTTATTGTTATTGTTCATTGAGGAAAATAATTTACTAACATCAAAATCACTCTTAATAAAACTAAGATTATCCTTAATGCTTTTTTGCAGTTTGGCGTTATTTATTCCTTTATTATTAATAAAATCATTATCTAATGTCAAACAAACTTTATCACGTAGCCTAGCACTAAAATTTTCAGCTAATACTAGTTCAGCAGGTAGTGCAATAAAATTTTGACGAACTTTACTATCATCTGTCGCTATTTTTAATGTCACTCTTTTATTTAAAAGCCAGTCTTGCTGATTAAAGTAAGTTAAACAGGCTTTAAATAGAGGGAAATTAAAAACAATAATCTCTAGCTCTTTTAAATTAGACTTATGTAGCAATTGTCGCTGAACTTCTCCTAAACCAGTACCGTATATAGCTACTAACTGTGTATCATTATTTAAATGATCGAGTTGTATTTTAGCTTCTACAACTTGATCATAGCTACTCGCAATTTGAATCTTGTCAAAAACTAACGAAAGCTGCTTATCCTCTATTAGCTCCACTTGCTCAATGCAGTAATAAGCTAAGTTTAGTTTTTCCGCAATATTCGGCCATCGTTTAGAAATTATTGCCAAGTTATCAGTTAAAAAGTTCAAACGGTATTCCTAATTATTACGCCGTAAATAATCATATAAAGATCATTTTTTTCTCAATTTCATTATAAATTTACTATTCTTAAATGTATGAGGGTGTTCCGCATTATCTCTATAGTAAACAGATGCTTTTACAATAAACTGACAATAAAACACCATACCTTTATTAAAGTTCTCAATGGCGATATTTTCGTTTACCGAACCGTATAATAATTGAGTTAATACTACTTGCATATGCATGATGGTACCAGTTAGCAAAGCATGAGCATGTTCGGTTAAGGTATTTAAAATAATAGTATTATTTAATAGAAGCGCCGTTGCTTCCTTGAAAGAACATACTGTTAGACTATTTAACTCCAATAATCTCTGACATACGTCATCAAAATATTGATAATCTAAATCAGAAACTAAACGATTAAAAAGCGCGCTATCATCTATGTAAATATTTTTTTCAATTACTTTTTCTAAAAATATTTTTTTATCAATATACTCAGTTTTATTCAGTCTAACCTTTAGTGTATCTATATTTAACGGAATACTGCCCTTTATCACAGCGCCATCACTTAAATTAAAACAATGCAAATCATCAAAAGCCAAAATTTGATTACTTAGATTTTTATTCGATTGATAAAAAAATGAATTACATACAAATTGGCCTCCAAAATTGCCTTTTATCTGAATGTGATCCTCTTTCTTTGTCGGATAAAGTTCTAAGTCTTTCTCATATTCTGTATAATAAATACTTTTTTTACTATGATGATTGCCACCTTGTTTATGGCCTAAATCAATTCCCGCTAAATAAAAATTTTTGAAGCCTAAGTTGTACCCTATTACTAAAGCAGTATTAGCAACCGTAGGGTTAATAAAGTGATAGGCAGAAAATAATTCTGCGCCCAATTTATCTCTTAATAATAAACTAGAAGAGGGTTCATTTATTTTTGCCGCCATAATAGACTGCTTAAACATAGAAAATACTTCGGGGTGAACAGTTGTTGGCGCCAGCAATACAATATCATCTAAAAATTCAGTAGGGCAGTAATGCTCTATTTTTTCAGCCACAGGCAATGTACGTTCTTGCTCACAATGAAAATCAGGTTTAATTCCATATTGATACAAAGCACTTAAGGCACTGCCACAACTGATAATTATAGCCTTACCTTGATAAGCTTTAATCGTATCAATTAACCCGTCTAACGAGGGACCGTTACCAACAACAAATACAGGGAGCTCTGCTAAACCATTAACATTCACGGTGTTTTTTTTCAGTATAGGCACCTGATTTTTAACGTTTTCCAAGGTATGACCAATTGCCATAACTGCGTCATCAAAAAAACCCCAACCCTGTCCCATTTCTAAATAACGACGATTAAATTCGGTCAATAATTCAGATATAGCGTTAGATTGATAATGAATATAGCCCGCAACATGTGCCATTTGATAACGACCATTCATTGCTGATTTATGCATTAAATCATCGAAAAAACTTTCCTTTTGCTCCCCTAAAGAAATATGGAGTTGACTACCTTTATTATCGAAGGTAGTCAGTACAAAACGCCAATCAATACTAAATAGAGACAAGAAAAAAAGATCTAAGTCTGGCTCTATAATATACAAACAGGCAACATTATATTGCTGAGCAAATAGCTCAAGGTGATAACCAGCACCAACACCAAATAAAACCAAAGAGCTTAAATTGTTCGAGCTTAATGTTGAATTAACACGTTGTCTTTCATCTTTTGCTGGTAACAAAGCTACCATGGCATCTACACTATCAACATGAATGAAATTAGCTTGATTTCCATCATCAGCATTAAAATTAAACTTTTTAATATTGGGTGACTTAATAAACTTATCGAATTGTGATTTAGTTGCTAAATATGAGGGGTATTTATAGAAAGCCTCCCCAGTATCAACATCAATTGCATTTATAAAACCATCACTAGCATCAACAATGTATTTAGTAGGGATGTAACTTTTAAAGAATTCAAAAATATCAGGATAGTATTCTTCAAATGCAGATAAATTATCTTTATATCGAGTAATTAAGTCATCATCACTCGATACCAGTAAAGACATATTATCTGCTAATGCTTGTAATGCTTGTTCTTCTGCTTGAAGGGAAGAAAAATCTACTTTCATTTTTGATAAGTTTTTTTCAATGGTATCAATGTGATTTGATAAGGGATTCGATGAAACAGTAGATTCTTTCAACGTAATTTCTCCGCTATTACCTGAGGTAATTATTTTAGGTCAATAATTTTTAGTTAATTGTGCAGGTAAAATACCTTAAGTAACGTTTTTATAATGATGTAGCGCTTTTTTAACTTTAACCTGAGCAACTGATTCCTGTTTACTTTGCTCCCTAAACTTCACAACTCTAGCGTTACTAACCGCATCTTGCTCTTGTATCCAGTGTAATAAGGCAGTAAAAGTTGTTGAAAGTTCAGGATCATGGTCAGCAGAGAGGAACTGCTCTTTTAATTGTTCGAGCAAGCTTTGTCGCTCCACTAAAAGTGCAAGGCACTGCTCTATTTGATTATTGTCAACAAGCGCTTCGGCTTGAAGCGTTAATGCGCGAATACGTTGACATAGCTGAATAAACACTAAAAAAACCTAGCTAACTAAGTCTTTTGATTTCAGCAAGGCTAATCCAGTCTTTTTGTCTACTTCAGAAATATTTTTCCAAGCATCCGCAAGTGGTTTTAATAAATTGACAACCTCATCAATAATACTACAATCCTGCGATACACTCACTTCCGTTAAACGATCAATACAATAAGCATAAAGATCATAAAAATTTTCGGATATTTTAGGCTCTGATTCATTATCTAATGAATCTTGCAAAGAGCGTAATATACTCATCGCTTTATTTAATTGTGTTGATTTAGCGGCGAGGTCTTTACGTTCGATAGCACCTTTAGCTACTGAGACACTTTGAAAAACACCATCAAATAACATTGAAATGATAGTATGAGGATCCGCAGTATTAATGCCACTTTCCACATTTATATTTTGATATGTTCTTATATTATTACGCATATTTTCACCTTTACCTTATCTTTTACATCGATACATAAGTTGTTATTACGCTTGCACTGTAGCTAATCTTTTGCTTTTGGTAACGCTAATGCCGATGTTAACCAAGTCGCTGTTGCATTATATTGAGAAACAGTTGCGTCTAAAAAGCTAAATTGTTTTCTTAACGTTTCTTCATACGATCGTAAACGTGTTTCTAATTCAGTCCATTCATCCGCGATACCACTAACCCGTTCATTCAAGGTAGTTTGTCTTTGGGTTAAAACACCGTCACTTGCAATATAGCCATCTATCATATCCGCCATTTGTGTGGCGATACCATTAGACGATGCAAATAGCTCGCCAAGATCGGATAAATTATTTTCTAAAGCACTATCAAGCCTTTCTTGACCACTAGGAATATTCGTTGAACTAAAAGTCGATTTCTCTAAACGTCCATCTCTATTAAGTTCTAGGCCAATATCAGTTAGACTACCAAGCGAGCCTGACAAGCCAGAAACAGCCTGTATGGCAATGTCAGCAAGTTGACGCTTTACTTGCCTAACATTAGGATCAAAAGCCAATCGTCCTTGTTTCGGTGCACCTAAACCCGTTAAGTCATCAACTAAACTATTATAACCATTAATAAACTCATCAATTAATTCGCTACCGCTTTCTTTATCTTGGGCAATAGAAAGCACCGCTGGACTGCCGACAGTAGTCACTTCTTTGGCGGTAATAGTGACATCTTCAATGGTATTTTTAAATTCGTTAGTGCTATTACTAATTAAAGTGCCATCAATAGTGATAGTGGCATCTTGAGCCAGTGTAACGGGAGTATTATTGGTAGAGATTTTATCAAGTGAGGCATCAGAGGTGCTTATTGTTAACGCGTTAGCCAAACCTGTTACTTGCGAATCAAACACTAAAAAAGAGCCTGAGCCCCCATTGATAATATTGGCGGTAACACCAAAGTTTTCACTTTGTGCATTTATTTTATCGCGAATCGCTGAGAGGTTGTCTGCTCCGTCAATAACAACATCAAAAGTATCGGTACCGTTAGCTAGAGTTAAGGTACCTGAGCCGACAACATCAGAAGAACTAGTAAAGGTGTCAGAATTTAAACGAGTTCCCGTAGCAAGCTGATTCACTTCTATGTTAAATGAGCCATTACTAGCAAAACCATTACTGGTAACATCAATCGCAGTACTGCTTGAAGAAACAACTTGTTTGTTGAAAGCATCCGCTTTGGTTAATTTTTTTAAAATATCATTAAAGCTGGATAAAGATGATTTGAAGCTGCCCACGCCTGACAGCTCAAGACCAAGACGGTCTTCTTTTTCTTGTAAGCGGATTTCTTGAGGAACGGCTTCAGCATTAATATAGGCTTCTACGATGCTCTCTAACTGTAAGCCAGAGCCAATACCTAAACTGGTAATATTAGCCATAATATATTCCTTTCTTCTTCAGCCTTATATCTTGGCCTAATGGTTTAATGATTGACTAATTATTAAGAGAAGTACCTTAACTAAAAAACATTAGCCATCTATTAAGTTATAGTTAATTTATACATGGCTATCAATTAACAAACCAGAAATACTTTCGACTTCTTGATGTAACGCTTGAATTTTTTCAGCCATTGAAATTATCTTCTCGCTAGGGAACTGATTAATCACTTCTTGTGTCTTTTTATCAATAACAGTGATCACTGTTTTCCCTGCACTATTATCACTAGAAAAATCGACCTGCTTCGAGGTACTATGAAGAAAAGAAGCAACGATATCTAATGCTTTTTCTACGTCTTCAGAAGAAACCCTTTGTTCTTTAGCTGCCTCGGCTATACGCTCAGCAACGGTTGATTTTTCATCGTTCTTTTGAACAGACTGTTCTACATTAACATTAGCACTTTGCTTTTCAACTAAGGCTTTCGTTTTATCACCCTTGCTCTGACCTGAGATGTTATCCAAATTATCTGCGTTTTTAAGTATAAAACTATTATCCGCATTAACTGGAATTGAATTAATACTCATAATTCTCTCCTAATCACTCTATTTTTCCATTTTACTAAATGAGGAAAGGGATCATTAAATAGATCCCTTATAATTCTCTTTATATTATAGCGTTGTACTTATTATAATAGTGACAATGCTATTTGTGGCTGCTGATTTGCCTGCGCTAACATTGAGCTTGATGCTTGTTGTAACACACTGTTACGTGCAAGTATTGCTGACTCTTTCGCGTAATCGGTATCTTCAATACGTGAACGAGAAGCCGCTACGTTTTGCGCTGTATTATCGTTAGTACGAATAACTGAGCTGAAACGGTTTTGCTTAGCACCTAAGTCTGCACGGGCTGCAGTAACGGTTGCTAATACGCTGTCTGTTTTAGTTATAGCTGTTTGCGAATTAGCAAAATCAGTAAGGTCACCCATACCACCACCTAAAGCATTAAAATCTGTACCAATAGTCACTGAAATGGTTTGACCTCCATCAGCACCTATTTGGAAAGCTTCGTCGTAATTACCATCTAATAATGTTACGCCACCAAAACTGGTTTGACTACCAATACGCTCTAGCTCTACTGAAAGCTCTTGAAATTCTGTATCTAGTGCCAATCTATCTGCCGTTGTGTTAGAGCCGTTAGATGACTGAACAGCAAGCGTTCGCATACGTTGTACTGCGTTAGTGTACTCATCTAATGCACCTTCAGCTGTTTGAGCTAAAGAGATACCATCGTTAGCATTTCGAGATGCTTGATTTAAGCCATTAATTTGTGCAGATAAACGGCTTGAAATTTGCAAACCGGCTGCATCATCTTTTGCACTATTGATACGTTTACCTGAAGATAAACGTTCATATGAAGTACCTAGTTCATTAGTTGAACGTGCCAACTGACGTTGAGCATTTAAAGATGAGATATTACTATTAACTGATAAAGCCATGCTAAACTCCCGAGTGAATGCACTCTTATATATTGTATGTTACTTAATATTAAAAGTTACTCGAAATATAGATTAGTAACTTGTCTCCTAAATGTTATCGGGTGCTTAACAAATAACTTTAGTTTTATTTATAAAAAAAACATAAAATAATGAAAATAGGCTTCAAAGCCTTAATTTAGCTGGCATAGATAATTTGAAGAAATCCCCCTCTTTGACGTCCGTTATTACTATATAGCGTTCATCCTGGATATCAAAAGTTAAAAGCCTCAACTAAAGCTTTTAACTAATGAAGTATAATTATACGGTATTTTATATAACTACTGTAGTAAGCTTAATGCTATTTGCGGCTGCTGATTAGCCTGCGCCAACATAGAGCTTGACGCTTGTTGTAATACCGAATTACGGGCAAGTATTGCAGATTCTGCTGCATAATCTGCATCTTGAACACGAGAGCGTGAAGCAGAAACATTTTGCGCAGTATTATCATTGGTACGAATAACAGAACTGAAACGATTTTGTTTCGCACCCATATCAGCTCTTGTTGCCGTTACCACCGCTAAAGCACTATCCATTTTGGTAATAGCTGCTTGCGAAGAAGCAAAGGTTAATAAGTCAAAACCTGCGCCTACTGTCGTAGCAAAGTTAGTGGTAATTGCCATACTAATTACTTGACCAGAATTTGCCCCTATTTGAAATTGTTCCGCATAACTACCATCAAGTAAATCCACGCCGCCAAAACTTGTTGCACTGGCAATACGTACTAACTCGGATTCCAGCTCAGTGAATTCAGTATCAAGCGCTATTCTATCTGCAGCCGAGTTAGAGCCGTTTGACGATTGCACTGCTAGTGTACGCATACGCTGTAACATGTTGGTATATTCATCAAGCGCCCCTTCAGCAGTTTGCGCAAGTGAAATACCATCATTCGCATTTCGTGATGCTTGATTTAACCCATTAATTTGTGAAGATAAACGACTGGCTATTTGTAAACCAGCAGCATCATCTTTTGCACTATTAATACGTTTACCTGAAGATAACCTTTCATATGAGGTACCTAATTCATTGGTTGAATTTGCAAGTTGACGCTGGGAATTCAACGATGCGATATTACTATTAACTACTAAAGCCATTGTTATCTCTCCTAATTTTTAGGTTGTGGCTCTCAGATAACAATATCTTTTTGAAACCACTCACTTTTTCCAAATTTGTTTATTTTTTCTTTTTATTTCTACTTTAAATAATGCATACACTGTGCCATTTTTACGTTTTATTTTTGACAACGAGCTTTTACTGCTATAAATAATTAAATAAGCTTAAATTTTTAATTTGTACAAAGGTTTGCTGTGCCGCTTGCAATGAAAATTTTGAACGTTCAAAGTCAGCGGCGGCTTTAGCAAAGTCCAGATCTTCAATATTAGAGCGTCCTTTAGCTAGGTGTAGCTCAGAATCTAAGTGGTTTGACTCTTGATTTTCAATAAGCTTTAAGCGTAAGCCTGAGCCTACACGCCCCGTAGTCATATGATTAAGTGCTTGGTCTAGTTGACCTAATAACTCTTCATAATCAACATTATGTTGGACGGGATTAGCAGCTGATGTGCCTACATTGAGCCAATCAACAATTCCTTTGACCGTATCAAAAAGACTAATATCCTCTTGAGGAGTTAAAGTAAAGTCATCTCCCGGCAATGGATTGCCGCTGAGCTGTACTTCAACACCATTAAAGGCAATCGTTTGCCCTGGAACATAAGCTGCGGTACTGAAAACGGGGTTGCCTAAACTATCAGTAACGGTAAGGTCGGTTGCCGAAGTAAAATTGAAGTTATAACCGGGAGGATTAGTTACGGTATCATAAGCGCTAGGGTTACTTATTATTGCTCTATTAAGTGAAATTCCTGATGTATTGTTATTATATTGTGCAGAAAAATCGCCCTTATTGTTATTTACTTTCTCAAAAGCAGCATCACCTGCTTGATTAGTATCTACCATAACGTTTTTAGCTATTTGTAATTCTCTAATGCCGCTGTCACCTAAATAATTAACTGAATTATCTGGTTGAATAACAAAAGGGGTCACGTTCACTTTATAACCTGCAAAAATATAACCGCCTGTTTCATCTTGAGTATTCGCAACATCAAGCAGCTGTTCTAGCGAATTTTTTGCCAAACCAGCTAAAGCAGATAGATCATCACCATTTAAGGCACCACCATTAGCTTGAATAAAGGTTTGCTTTAACTCCTGCATTACATTTTCAGCACTTAAAAAACTAACATCTTGAATACTATTGCGGTTTTCAGCTTGAATAAGGTTACGTTGATATTTTTCAATATTCGCTAACTCATTTTTCAAGCCACTTAAGGTACCAAAAGAAATAGCATCATCTTTGGCTGTTAAGACTCTTTTGCCAGAAGACAAATACTCTGCTTGTTCATTGACCTTACTTTGCAGGCCACTTAATTGCTGAGCACTTTGAAAATAAAACTGGGAAGTAGAAACTCGCATAAATTACTCCTTACCTAACAGCGGCTAATATCGTGTCAAAAAGCGTATTCGCGACAGAAATTATCTGTGACGCCGCTTGATAAGCTTGTTGAAACTTCATTAAATTCGCCGCTTCTTCATCAAGGTTAACCCCTGATGTTTCTTGATTACGATTATATGCTTGCGTATAAAGTGCTTGCGCTGTATCGGCAGATAAAGCAGCATTGCTTGCTTTAGCGCCAACCACTGCAGTAGAAATACCCAAACTTTGACTAAAGGTTTCTTTCGAGCCATTCAAAATGCTCTGCTCTTGAGTTTTAGCCATAGCAACCGCGTTATTGCCATTACCTATGCCAAAGGCATCATTAATAGCAAACTTTTCAGGTGCTAAAACACCTTGCCCTGTCGGTTGACCACTAATTTCAAACTGAAAAGCGGCGGTGGCTGGAGAAGGTGGCATATCAATAACAGCACTATTACCCGCAGTAAAAGTACCTGAAGTAATAGCACCGACTACCGATGGCGGTGTAGGTGGTGGTGTTGAGGGATCTGCATCATAAACACGATAAGAAAATGTGCCAGGTGCACTTTCATAAACATCAACCATTAACCCTTGATTGGTAACACTGGTAAAATTTCTTGCTGCGACAGGATCACTTACATTAATAATACTGACCTTACCGTCACTAACATTACTATTGGATGGGCTAACCTCAACCGAAGCACTAGCGGCAATACCATTAGGATCAATTAATGTGGCCGCCATTAAGGCTGCACTATTTTTTGTTGGCTCAATAATATAAGCATCACCAGCAATTGGTGCCCCGGAGGTTTCTATAAATTCAAAACCAAAAGCAGTAGTATGAGTACCTGCTGGTGTTCCTGAGCCGGGAGTACCAAGGTTAGTCATACTTTGATCTGTTAGATTAGTCATAATGAAATCTGTACCATCAAACCGCACTTCAAACTCATCAGTCGGCAGTAAAGAAACATCACTAACACTAACTTGCGCTTGCAAGGAGCCAGCATTATTTGTTGGCGCTAAAACTCGTCCTTGCTGTAATTGTGTCGTGTTTATATCGGTGAAGAGATTTCTCCCTTCTAAGGTATTTAAGTCTAAACCAGTTTTTTGACTTTCATTTAGCGTAGATGAAATGGCCATAGCTAAACGATCTATTTCGTTGCCTACTTGCTTTAAATGTACATCTCTAAATTCAAAATTAGCAGCTAAAGCACCGCCTAATTTTGAGCCATCAAGTGCAACATTACTGCCACCACTGGATAAACGCAGTTGAGTCTTTTTAGGATCAGGATTACCTGCAGCCACTTCAATAGTTAATGGAGTAATACCTGCAACTAAAGTAGTGCCTTGCCCAATCATTACCGTCATCACTTTGCTTTGATCTTCAACAGTGGTAACCCGTGTATATTGACCTAATTCATTAATAAGTCGATCGCGTTGATCAAGTAAGTCATTAGGCTGGCCCGCATCAGTTAATTTTTGTGCATGTAAAATAGTTTCATTAAGCTTGGCTATTTCTAGCGATATTTTTGAAATTTTATCCGCTATTTGCTCTATTTCACCGTTAACGGCTTTTCCCATATGTTCAAAGTTATCGTTAAGCTGATTAAAGTCTGTGCTTAAAACTTCAGCTTGGTTTAGCACAATACTACGTAAACCTAAATCATTAGGGTTGTCAGCAACACTATTTACCCCTTGATAAAATTGAGCAATAGAGCCAACTAACGCATCACCCGAGGTACTCATAATTTGGTCTAGTTGCGACAAACTTGCTTGTAAAAAATCAGCATTGCCTAAATTACTTTGATTAAGTAATTGTTCTTTATAGGAGAATTGATCATAAAGGCGAGTGATATCTTGAATATAAGTGCCCGAGCCAATGTAATTGCTACCATTGTTAAGGCCTACACTGGCATTTTGCTCTGCACGCTGACGGGTATAACCTTCAGTATTTACATTGGCAATAT
>JAWSUX010000606.1:0-444 GCA_033852215.1 Colwellia sp.
GTGAATTAGTATCAAATGCTGCCGATGCTGCCGATAAGTTACGCTTTAAAGCATTATCTGATAATGCGCTATACGAAAACGATGGAGAGCTTCGTGTTCGTGTAAGCTGTGATAAAGAAAACAACACAGTGACGATATCAGATAATGGCATTGGCATGAATCATGATGAAGTTATTGAGCATTTAGGCACGATTGCAAAATCGGGCACAGCGGAGTTTTTCTCTCAGTTATCAGGTGATCAAGCCTCTGACTCTCAACTAATTGGTCAATTTGGTGTAGGTTTTTATTCATCCTTTATCGTTGCTGATAAAGTTACAGTACGTACTCGTAAAGCGGGTGATAATACTACCGATGGTGTTGAGTGGGTAAGTGCAGGAGAAGGTGAGTTTACTACCGCTAATATTGAAAAAACTAACCGTGGTACTGATATTATTCTTCACTTAA
>JAWSUX010000139.1:0-6434 GCA_033852215.1 Colwellia sp.
GCAACGATAATACCTGCGCTTACTGTGCCGGTGGCTTTAATTGGCTCAATGATGACGTTGTCTTGGTTTGGATTTTCAATTAACTTATTGACTTTGTTAGCATTAGTTTTAGCAATAGGTTTGGTGGTTGATGATGCCATTGTTGTTTTAGAGAATATTTATCGCCGTATTGAACGAGGGCAGGCCCCCTTGATAGCCGCTTATGAAGGCGGGCGAGAAGTCGCTTTTGCTGTAGTTGCCACTACGTTAGTGTTGGTGGCGGTATTTGTGCCTCTGGTTTTCTTATCTGGTAATGTTGGTCGTTTGTTTACCGAATTTGCCATTGCTATTGCGGCGGCAGTGGTATTTTCTAGCATAACAGCATTATCGTTAACGCCGATGTTGTGTTCAAAAATGTTAAAACATAGTGAGCGTAGCTCTTCTTTTGGCCAAGTACTCGACAGAGCTTTTACCAAACTTGAAGCAGCGTATGGTCGCGCGTTAAAAAATACTATCCATCAACCCATATTAATTACCTTAGTTTTAGCTTTGTCTTTGGCTGCTGTGTATATGTTATTTACCAAATTGCCTGCTGAATATACACCGAAGGAAGACCGAGGGAATTTCTTTCTTATAATGCAAAGCGCTGAAGGCGCTAGTTATGAAAACAACGTTAAAAACATGCAGGAAATAGAAAGTAAACTTTTAGGCTATCAAGCTGATGGTGAATTAGACCGTGTTATTGTACGCGTACCAGGTTTTGGCGGCACTGGTGGCATTGCTATTGTTGGTTTGCCAGAGTGGGATAAGCGAAGCATTGATACTTTTAGTTTTATCAATAAAATTAACAAAGATATGCAAGACGTTACCGATGTGCGCGCTTTCGCTATTATGCGACGAGGCGTTAATGTAAGTGTTGGTGGTAGCAATGCACCGGTATCATTTGTATTACAAGGCAATACTTTTAGTGAGTTGGCGCAGTGGCGCGATATCATTATTAAAGAGGCACAGAAAAATCCTAATTTATCTAATATTAATAGTGACTACAAGGAAACCTACCCACAGCTTTTAGTACAAATTGACCGAGAGCGTGCTTACGATTTAGGTGTGCCTGTTGGCGATATTGCTGAAACATTAGAAACCATGTTAGGTAAAAGGCGAGTGACGACCTTTGTTGACCGTGGTGAAGAATATGATGTCATGCTTGAAGGGGATAAGAAGCAATATCAAAGCCCGACAGATATCGATAATGTTTATGTGCGATCACATACTACCAATAAGCTTATTCCATTGGCTAACTTATTGAATATTAATGAAGATGCTACTTCATCACGTCTTAATCGTTATAATCGTTTACGTAGCATAACAATTACCGCAAACCTTAGTGATGGTTATGCTTTAGGGGATGCGTTAGTCTTTTTAGATAATATTGCTAAAACAAAACTACCGGAGCATGTGCAGGTAGACTATAAAGGCGAGTCATTATTGTTAAAAGAGTCAGGTAACTCGATTTTATTTGTATTCATGCTGGCATTATTGATTACTTACTTAGTGCTGGCGGCACAGTTTGAAAGCTTTATTCACCCCTTTGTTATATTGTTGACTGTGCCATTAGCCTTGGTTGGTGCCTTAACTGGGCTTGAGTTAATGGGCATGAGTTTGAATATTTATAGTCAAATCGGCATTGTTATGCTTATTGGCTTAGCGGCAAAAAATGGTATTTTAATTGTCGAATTTGCGAATCAATTACGTGATAAAGGCATTACTTTTGAAGAGGCATTAATTAATGCCGCACAGCAACGATTACGCCCCATAGTAATGACTACTTTTACTACCGTTACCAGTGCTATTCCGTTAGTGCTTGCTGTTGGGCCAGGCGCAGAAAGTCGTATGGTGATTGGTGTTGTTATTTTTGCCGGTGTTTCTTTAGCTAGTGTTTTCACGTTGTTTATTGTGCCTGGCGCTTATTATTGGTTATGCCGTAATACAGGCTCGCCTTTGGCTATTGCGAATGAAATAGCCAAAAGTGAAGTCGTTAAATAAAACTTAAGCTAAAGGGGAAGCTAAATAAAAATTTAAAACCAAAGCTAAAATAAGTTAAGTGTTTAGCTATGCAGGAGTTAAAATGTACTGACTGTGTGTCACTATGTAAGGGCTAAGTTCTTTGTTGTTTTTTACTTTCTTTTCTAAGCGCAGCTTCAAATTCGTCAGGGTATAATACGATGCCTTGACTCGTTAGACTCTCTTGAATAGGAAAAACGACAATAGCGAGTTCATCATCGGCTAAACCTAAGCTCCAGCGGCTATACCATGTACTTAATGATATCGCGGTTGCTTTACAGTCTTTCCAATCACCAGTCGCCCAACGCTGAGCAAATTCTTGATTAGACCATACGGGCACACAATCCTCATCTTCAGTATTAAGCATCATGCAGCCATGCTCGTCGGTTAATAACCAAAGCTCTTGTTGAGTAATTACTTCTTTTAGAAGGTAACTAAAGCGTTTTTCGTCATCATAATTTTCAATAGCGTTGATCAGTTGATCCGTTAAGGCAGGTGTTGGCATAATAATTAATCTACAGGAATGAGTTACTTTTCATTTTACAAAGTTATACATAATCAAACAACTTACATTTTGTTTTACTGCTTCTTTTGTATTAAGTTTACCAAGTATAGTGAACTGTTAAGGTCGTCTTTCAAATGTTATTTATTTTTTATAATGGTGTATGATTAGGCATAAATATTACAATATTTTTTTGTTATCATTATTAAATGATAACTGACTAGGGAGTGGACGAATGAACAAATTATTATCATCTTCTTTAATTACTTTGGTATTAGGATTCTCAACTTGTAGTTTCGCCGATGTATTGACATTGAAAGATGGCCAAACACTAACAGGTACTTTAGTTTCTCGTGATGTTAATGGTGTTGTTTTTGATATCGCAGGACAGCAGCTTACGTTTAAAAGTGATAATGTTGCAGCTATTAGTTTTGGTGATACACCAACGCCGAGCGCTAAAGACGCAGGTGATAGTAAGGCGGAAACTGCTACTGTTAAAAAAGCAACAGAGTCTGTTACTGTGCCAGTCGGTACACGTTTAGTAGCGAGAACTAATACCAGTATTGATAGCAAACAGCATAAAACAGGGCATAAATTCACCGCTAGGTTAGAAGCCGATTTAGTTATTGAAGAGCGTATTGTTGCGCCGCGTGGTAGCACACTTTATGGTGTAATTACCTCTGCGAAACAAGCGGGTCGTTTAGTGGGTAAATCAACAATCGAATTAACTTTTACCGATATTATGCTTAATAACCAAATGGTACCGATAAAAACGTCGGGAGTGAAAGCACTAACGCAAGCCACGGGGAAAAGTACGGTGAGAACAACGGCACGTGCAGCAGCTATTGGCGGGCTAATTAATGGCTCTAGTGGCGCTAAAGATGGTGCGAAAGTAGGTTTAGGAGTATCACTATTAACGCGTGGTAATTCTGTAAATATTCCTGCAGGCACTATGTTAGAGCTTAATATAGCTGCGCCTTTTACGGTAAAGTAAAAATAACGACAATTGTTGTGTTTATTTTTACTTAAAAAAAGCCGCTACTTTATCAAGTAGCGGCTTTTTTATTATTTTTTTGATAACGTTTTTGCTAGCAAATGTTGTAATTAAATTTCACTGCTAGGTACGTTAGTCGGGCTAATATGCTCTATTGGATAACAGCCTAACACTTTAATGAAGTTAGTGTGTTGGGTTATTTCATCAATGGCTTCTTGCAGCGCAAAGCTTTTTAAATTAGCTTCAACATCAATGTAAAACATTTCTTCCCATGGGCGACCTTGAATCGGACGGGATTCAAGTTTACACATGTTAATACCCTTTTCTTTAAGCACTAATAAACATTCAACCAGCGCTCCTGCTTTTTGGGCGGTTGCTAATATAATGGCTGTTTTTGCTGGAATTTGTTCTGCAACATCGACAGCTTTACGTGCAACCAAAATAAAACGTGAGTGGTTTTCTTTTTGGTTAGCAATAGACTGCTCTAACGCGTGCAATTGATATAGCTGTCCACCTTCTTCACTACCGATAACCGCAATGGTTTCATCTTGTAATTGGGCAACTTGTGCCATGGCATCAGCGGTGCTATCGCAATATTCAATACGAATGTTCTGTTGCTTATCTAAAAAGTTACTACATTGTGCAAAAGGTTGACCGTGGGCGTAAATAGTCGTTATTTTGTCTAATGTTGTATTAACAGCGGTTAACAAACAATGCTCTATCGGTTGCGTTATTTCACCAACAATAGAGAGATTAGTATGCTGCAATAAGTCATAAACTTGATTAATACTGCCTGAACTCGTATTTTCGATAGGTAACATGCCGTAATCAACTTGCCCTGATTCTACTTTCTGTAAAATATCGGAAAAGTTTTGACAGCCCGCTTCAATAATTGTTTCTGCTCGACGAGAAAAATATCGATGGCTAGCAAGATAGCTATATGAGCCTTTATCTCCTAAAAATGCCACACTTACCGTGGGTACTTGAAGGTCGGGATTGGTTAAGCTTTGCAAATATGCTTGTTGATTTAATACCGAATCTTCAATAATTGTTTGAAAAACGCTGGTCACATAATGTGCGTCTAAACCTAACGTTTTACCGTGTTTAATTAAGCGAATAAGTAACTCTTGTTCACGTTGTTGATCTCGTATTGGACGAACTTGTTGAACTTTACTTTTGGCAACATTAAGTGTTAATGCACGGCGTTTAGCAAAAAGTGCTAATAGATCCTGATCTAACACGGTAATTTGTTGTCGTATTTCATTTAAATCTAACTTTTCGCTCACTTGACTGCCTTTTAATCTTAAAATTTATTTCGAGCACTTACTCTAACGAGCATAGCTAAATAGTGTCAACAATTTCCTTAGATTGTTTTTGTTATCAATACTCTCTAAGAGGATACTGCTAAGTGAGTATTGTCAATATTAAAGCCTAAATTAGGGTAATAAGTGTATTAATCTAATTGAGTAAACCTGAGCTAAAAACCTAGCTAAAGTTTTACTCATAAATTTATACAATAAATTTATACAATAAATTTTAGGCAGGAATGCATTGGTAGATAATGGCAAAACTGCAAAAAGTGGCTATGCCCCAAACGAGCGTTCTAAATGAGCCAATATTCGCTAGGTATAATATATTATAAACAATACGCGCAATAATATGAGCCATAGCAAACTGAATAATGATTTCATTATTATTAAAAGTAGTGATTGCTAATAATAATGCGGGAGCAAATAATATTAATGATTCAAAGGCGTTTTGGTGAGCAGCTAAAGCGCGTGCACCAAAACCAGTTAATTTACTTTGTTGCTCTCTTGGATGATTATTATCATAACCGCCTTGTTTTGCCATGGCATAAGCAACAGGTGCTTATGCGAGTAAAGGCAACAGTAGTGCAATAAATAAACAGATGATTAAAATAGTCATAATTTTCCTTTTGTGATCTAGTTACGTTGTATGGTGGTTTTTCAAATAAGAAATAACTTGCTGCATCTTGTCATTAAAGATCATGGCGGTTTCATAAAAACTATTATTATTTATATCATTAAGATGTTTTTTTTGTTGTTGCTGCTCTGCTGCTTTTTTGATGCTAGATAAAACTAAACGAGTCGATAAATTGTTATTAACATTTTTCTTTACCGGAGCCTCTGATAAAGCAGTGAAATAAGTATCAAGCAGCAGCGCTTTCTTTGCTGGAATTATTTGCGCATAGCTTATTTTAATGTGCTGTATCGTTATGGTTGATTTTGCTGTCGCAGGCAGAATAAACATAACTGAAATAAGGGGGATAGTACTACTTAGTAGCAATAATTTAATTGACTTCATTATTTACTCTTTTCGCTTGTGTTGTAAGCAATAATTATCTTTATTGGTCAGTGATACTGTAGGTCGTTTATGTTACTAAAATTTTACCGTTTTCACTATAAATATTGTACGGTAATTAACCTGATTCTTAAGGTGTTCTACTTTTTAGTCGATAGAATGAGCGTTTTTTCTGTGCTTAACAATGCCAGTACAAACACGGTAATCATAAAGTTTTTATACAAGTCTGTAAGTAATAAGTACGTTAGCTATATGAACGTTTTTTGAGAAAGGAAATTTCAAGGGTTGTTAAAATACAGTGCAAAAAATAAAGCCAGGTAATTAACTTGTTTGTTAATTACCTGGCTTTATTAAGAGTAACTATAAAGGGTTATCTTTCTAGCTTTTCTTTTTTTCTAATCTAAATTTGTGTAATAAAGGCTCAGTATAACCGCTAGGTTGTTTAACGCCTTCAAATATCAATGCGCTAGCAGCTTTAAAAGCAATGCTGTTGGCAAAGTCACTACTCATCGCTTGATAACCGCTATCTGCTTCATTTTGCTTATCAACAATTCTAGCCATTTTTTCTAAGCTTTG
>JAWSUX010000607.1:0-1588 GCA_033852215.1 Colwellia sp.
TTCAACGACTTGAGAAATATCTGTTATAGCTTGCTCTACTGTTATACCTTGTCCTAAAGCTAAACCAAATCGACGATTACGTGATTGATTATCAGTACAGGTTAACACTAAGTCCCCTAAGCCTGCCATCCCCATAAAGGTTTCAGGTTTAGCTTCTAACGCTAAACCTAAGCGGGTCATTTCAGCCAAGCCACGGGTAATTAAAGCTATTCTCGCATTAGCACCAAAACCGATGCCGTCAGCCATGCCAGCAGCAATAGCAATAACATTTTTCACCGCACCACCGAGCTGAACACCAATAAAGTCTTTATTGGAATAGACACGAAATAGTTTTTCACAGTGTAATAAATCTGATAGATCCTCAACAAAATCATCATCTTTTGATGATAGTGATATTGCAGTAGGTAAACCAGCAGCCATTTCTTTAGCAAACGTAGGGCCTGACAATACCGCTAAAGAAATATCTTCACCTAATATTTTACGCGCAACAGTATGTAATAAATCGCTTGAATCAGGATCTAAACCTTTTGTTGCCCAAACCACTCTAGCAGCACTATTTAACATAGGCTTAATTTGCTCAAGCATCTCAGCAAAAGCATAACTAGGTACCACAACAAGGATATTATCACTTGCCTGAATGGCCGTGTGTAAATCACTTTCAAGCGATAAGTGCTCAGGAAACTCACAGTCAGCTAAATATTTAGAATTTTGCATCGCCTGCTTCATTGCCTGAACATGGCTTTCATCACGTCCCCATAACAAGGTTTTGTGACCATTTCGAGCCAAACAGATGGCTAACGCGGTACCATAAGAGCCTGCGCCAAGTACAGTGATTTTAGCAGAAAGAGTCATTTATAGCCTTATTCTATTTACAACAGGGATAGCGTGAATGAATTAATGAGTCTCTGTACTTTCAGGAACACTTGCTTGTGCCGCACGCTGCTGTTGTTGCTGTACATAAGAAGCATATAACGCTTCAAAATTTACTGGTGTTAAGTTAAATTGTGGGAATGAACCACGATTAACTAAACTGGCAACAGTTTCACGCGCATATGGGAATAATGTCATTGGACAAAAAGCACCAATAGTATGCGCTAATTGTGCTTCCTCTAGGTTACCAATAGTAAAGATACCCGCTTGTTGTACCTCAGCTAAAAAGGCAACTTTATCTTCAACTGTCGCTGTTACTGTCACAGACAATACAACTTCATAAGTATTTTCAGCAATTTTATTAGAACGAGTATCAAGATCTAATTTTATTTCAGGTTTCCATTCTAATTGAAAAACTGCTGGAGAATTAGGTGTTTCAAAGGAAACATCTTTAGTGTAAATACGTTGAATAGCGAATGCTGGAGCAGTCTGTTTTTCAGTTGCTTGATTTGTTTCTACTTGATTTTCGTCTGACATGAGGTTTCCTATAAATGTTATCTTTCTTGGTTATTATGATTATATAAAAACCAAAGTAATCGTCATTATGACAAATTAAATTAAATGTTTATTTAGTTTAAATTTATCGCACTTTTTTTCAGACTTTACTTATTCCACTAACAGCAAGTCATCTAATTCATTATTCATTTCTAACGCAACT
>JAWSUX010000140.1:0-3730 GCA_033852215.1 Colwellia sp.
GATAGCTTAGATTTAGTTATTAATTACCACGTAGCTCGAGATACCGAAGTGCATGTACATCGCATTGGCAGAACAGGTAGAGCAGGTAGTAAAGGTCTGGCGTATTCTTTATATAGTGATAAAGAGAGTTATAAAATAGGCCTGCTGGAAGATTATCTTGAGCAAGTGATTACGCCTGAACTCTTACCTTCAAGAGCTGTGTTAACCAATGATCGTATGCAAGCAAAAATGGCAACTATACAAATAGATGGCGGTAAAAAACAGAAAGTTCGCCCAGGAGATATTTTAGGCGCATTAACTGGTGATAACGGAATTAAGGGCGCAGATGTTGGAAAAATAAATGTGCTTGATAATAAAGCCTATGTTGCTGTAACAAAAGGTGCGCTAAAGTTAGCATTAAGTAAATTAGCTAAAGGAAAGATGAAAGGACGAAGTTTTAAAATTCGTCATTTGACTATATAGATTTGTGTTTAGATAGTTTATTTTATGAAAAAAGCTTATCAACAGCTGCTTGACAGCAAGCAGCTGGATTTTGATGCCGCGCAAAGTAACGCTGTTGATGCCTTAGCTGATTTAGCAATACACTTACAGCAGACTCAATGTCTCCAACCAAATAAAACTCGTTTTTCTAGTTACTTTGCTACTCAAAAAATACCTCAGCCTAAAGGTATTTATTTTCATGGAAGAGTAGGGCGTGGTAAAACGATGCTGATGGATCTATTTTATCAGCATGTTGTTTTTGAAAAGAAGAAACGTCTTCATTTCCATCATTTCATCGAAAAAGTACATCAACAGCTTGATACGCTTGTTGGCATAATCGACCCCCTAAATCACATTGCTGAGTCTTGGGCGAAAGAGTTTACTTTGTTGTGTTTTGATGAGTTTTTTGTTAATGACATTGGCGATGCCATGTTATTAAGTGGTTTGTTTTCTGCTTTATTCAGACAAGGTGTTACTTTAGTTGCCACCTCAAATTGTTTACCTGAGCAATTATATTATAACGGTTTGCAACGAGAACGTTTTCTACCAACCATTATGTTAATCAATCAACATTGCCAAGTTATTTCGATTGATGGCGACACTGATCATCGATTAAGTTATGTTACACCTTCCTCTGACTACCCTAATTACTTTTTACTTGCGCAGCAAGGTAACGAAAAATTATTGAGCTGTTATAAAAAATTAACGCTGCAAAATAATCGAGATATTACCGCGGGATTGTTAAGTATTAATCATCGTGACATTGCTTATTTAGCCAAAAGTAGTGATGTTATATATTTTGACTTTTTCTCTCTTTGTTCAGGTCCTCGCAGTCAGCGAGACTACATGAAAATAGCTAAATTATTTTCGACCGTGCTTATTGGTAATGTGCCTCAGTTTTCAGGTACGTTGATCCCTGCCGTTTTTTCGGGTGTTGAAGATAGTTACCAACGCAGTGGTGTTTTAATGGGGCACTTACGCCAGTTAGACGATGAAGCACGGCGTTTTATTGCTTTAGTTGACGAGTTTTATGATCAAGGAATTAAACTCGTTGTCAGTGCCGAAGTTGATATTACTGAGCTTTATCAAGGGCAGCAATTAGCCTTTGAATTTGCTCGTTGTCAGTCAAGACTATTTGAAATGCAAAAAATAACTGATAGAGTCTGTTAATACTTACTGTATGCACTGTAGCTTGATTGAGATAAACTAATCGAAATGTTTGTGTAAATATTCGTGAGAAAATAATAAAAAAAGTCACCAATCGTGTGAAAATAATAGCAACTAAGTGCGCTTAGTTGACGTATCGAATTGAAAAGCTTAATGTCTTCTTAGAGAGAACAGCAGACTGATTAAATAGATAAGGGATTGCAATTGAAAAAAATCATTTTAATTATTTTAATTTATACCTTGTCATTATCAGTATATGCAAACGACTGGAAGGTGGATAAGGAAGAGGTCAGTTTCTCTAATTACTGGCTTGAAGCAGAGGTATATAAAAACCAATATCAATGTGATTATGAGAAGGTTAATAACCCTGCATTTGAATTTATATTTCTTGTTCTACAAGTTGAAAGCACGAAAGGAGATGACACTTTTAATTATCCAG
Source organism: Colwellia sp. (assembly GCA_033852215.1). Classification (GTDB taxonomy): domain Bacteria; phylum Pseudomonadota; class Gammaproteobacteria; order Enterobacterales; family Alteromonadaceae; genus Colwellia. The sequence goes on from JAWSUX010000140.1 coordinate 2,087, forward strand.
TCTTATCTCAACATTCTAAAAAAATAATTAATGACAACGACTTACATAAAAACACTTTTCAAAATAGCCAACCTGAAGTTATATGTCTCACCGATACTCATGCAATTGTATTACATAAATTTCTTGGAGATATTTCATCCGACAATATCGCTCATGGTCGAATAATGTTATCCCAGTATGATTTTGTTAAAGAGGATAATAAAGTAAAGCTGAAAGTTTATGAAAACCAACGCGTCAATCAATTTAATATGAGTCGAACACTTGAGTCATCAATATTTCTAAATATTAACTTGGGAAATGCACTTTAACCGTCATGTTAAATGGCAGCAAGTGACACCAAAGCGACCAAAAATGCCTTCCTAATTTACCGTTGCTAACGTCCGCAGTGTGGTAAAAGTGACCATTAGAAGTTAATCTCATTTGCTGATTGATAACCTCAAACATTATGTGTTGTCACAAATTATTGTGAATTAATGTTTGATTGTCTCATTGCATGGCTCGTCTCTAATTATTTATGAAGAACTACATATTGGTATAACTAATTATCTACAGTAAGGCTCAACATTGTTATAATGTTGAGCCTTTTTTTATTTATTATTTGAGTTTATGCACGCAGTACATCGGTTATATCAATATCGTAAAAGCTTAAGCACTAAAGCTTACAAATCACGAGGCCACCTTCTTGTTCGCTGTGAACTATGTCAGTTGGCAAAGCAGCATTGTATTTGCCAACTTGCACCTAAAAAAGGCGAGGTAGATACCAAGGCTGCTTTCTTATTCTTAATGTATGATACGGAAGTACTTAAACCGAGTAATACAGGTAAGTTGATTGCTGACTTAATACCTGATTGTTATGCCTTTTTATGGTCAAGAACAATAGAAAACGAAGAGTTGCTTAAAGTATTAAATGATGAGCAGTGGCAGCCCTTTGTTGTGTTTCCACAGGAGTATGCTGATGATGAGCGAGAAGTTTTAACGAACCAAGTGACTTGTGTTAACAATAAAAGACCGCTTTTTATTATGCTTGATGGTAGCTGGCGTGAAGCAAAAAAGATGTTTCGTAAGAGCCCTTATTTAGATAAATTTCCGATGGTTTCGTTTGACGCGAAGGCAGTTTTAGCAAGTAGAGCGCAAATAAAAAATAAACAAGTAAATAATTATTCTCCAGTAGGAGAAGACTCACGTTATACGGTGCGAAAAACAGAACTTGAACATCAATTCTCAACCGCAGAAGTGGGCGCAAGAGTACTTGACATGTTAGGCGAGCATGATAATGCGCATTTACTTGATTTATGGTTTGATGTGTTTAACTTTCAATATCAACAAAGTGTTTGCCAACGTAATAAAAGTAATGTGAATGCTATTAGTCTCTATCAAGACTTTCTTAATGCTAAAAATTAATACCTATATAGATAGTTAAATAACTAGCCTAATAACTAGTCAAATAGATATGAAAAAGGTCACTTAATAGTGACCTTTTTTATCTAAAATACTTGATAAATACTTATATCAATTAATGTAGTATACGAGCACGAATGGTGCCATCAATTGCTTTTAGAGCAGTTAATGCTAATGCACTATCTTGTGAATCGATATCGATAACCACGTAACCAATTTTATCATCAGTTTGCAGATACTGCGCAG
>JAWSUX010000608.1:0-1010 GCA_033852215.1 Colwellia sp.
AAGTTTTGCTAGCTAAAAATCGTTGTGTTGCAGGTGTTACAGCACCACCAGAAGGTTTGTATTTTGTCGATGTTGATTACCCCGACAAATTTTCCCTACCGAAACAACCGTTAGGGCCATTGTTTTTATCTGCATTGTAAATGCTATTTATTATTAAATAGATGTACTTATTTACACAGCAGACCAGTTTTTTATATAAAACATAGGCTAAACTATGGTCTAATACGCGGTTTTAGATTAGCATTCTTTTTAAATTATGTTTGATGAACAATGTTTCATCAATAAATCGACTTATATTTCGTTGCAACAGGCAAAAATAAAATTATGAGCTGGATAGAAAAAATTCTCCCAAAAGCAAAAGCTACACAGAAACGTAATATTCCAGATGGAGTTTGGAGTAAATGTTCGTCGTGTAATGCAGTACTTTATAAAGCCGAACTTGACAGACAAATATCTGTTTGTCCTAAATGTGATCATCATATGCACATTAGTGGACGTAAGCGAGTTGAAAGTTTCCTTGACCAAGACAATAGACTTGAATTAGGGGAAGAATTTGAAGCACAAGATATTTTAAAATTCAAAGACTCAAAACGTTATAAAGATAGATTAAGTGCAGCCCGAAAAAATACGGGTGAAAAAGACGCTCTAGTCGTTATGAAAGGTGAACTACATGGGATGCCTGTCGTTGTTGCTGCTTTTGAATTCGGTTTTTTAGGTGGTTCAATGGCGTCGGTTGTGGGCGCGAGGTTTGTTAAAGGTGTTGAGTATTGTTTAGAGCATAATATTCCCTTTATTTGTTTTTCCGCTAGTGGCGGCGCGCGTATGCAAGAGGCATTATTTTCATTAATGCAAATGGCAAAAACCAGTGCTGCTTTAGCAAAAATGAGTGAGAAAGGTTTACCTTACATATCTGTGCTTACTGACCCTACTATGGGCGGCGTTTCTGCAAGTTTAGCTATGCTTGGTGATATTAACGTTGCTGAGCCTAAAGCATTAATTGGTTTTGCTGG
>JAWSUX010000609.1:0-1386 GCA_033852215.1 Colwellia sp.
CTTATGTGGACTCCCCGGTGTCAACAACAAAATTACTTAATCAAAGAAATAAATGCGTACTTATGTACGAGCTCTAATTGAGTAGCGAACTCAGGCTCTATGATATTTACGCGAACAAACTGTCAAATCTTCAAAGCGAGCTTTTTGCTCTATGTGGCTAACTGACTTAGTTTGCTGATTTTTATCTTCGTTAGTGCATTTTTATTGTCAGGACTCGTTATTAAGCTGCGAGTAATTCAGCCTTGTATTCTGTACCTTGGGTAAGCATGGCGAAAGCTGTTCTCACTGTTTTATTTGCCAGTGCAACAGCTGCGCATTTATTACCTCTGCGTTCGATCAAACTTTTAAGCCAGACCTCTTTTTTCGTTCTAGCCTCCCGTTTAACCACTTGTTTTACTACCGACATTGCGCCTGAAATTAGTTGGCTTCTGAGTGTACTATTTTTTATTTTACCTATAGTTCCAATCTTCACTTTTCCACCTGATGAATGTTGGGCTGGTGTTACACCAATACAGGCTGAAGCATCTTTACCTTTATTGAAAGTCCCTAATTCAGCGCAGCCAAGTGCGATATATAAATTTATGGCGTTAATAGGCCCGACACCTTCAAGTTTTAATAGTTTTCTACATTCAGGGTGAGTCTGTATTGATTTTTCCGAACAATCGTCATAAATCAAAACGGATTTGATCGCTGTATTTAATTGTTGTTGTGCAACCTGAAGTGCTTTCCTGAATTCAATAGATAATTCATTTTCAGCATCTTCCAATATGTCATCTATTTTATTGATTAAACGGGCACTTCCATTAGGCACCCGAATGTTTAACTCTAACAGAAGTGCCACTATCTGTTTTTTAAGTGCGTCTCGATGCTTTATGGCTAATTCTCGTAATCGTTTTATAGATTGTAGTTGCTGTTGTTTAACACTTTTACCGCAGATAAACCTTACTTCTGGTAATAAAGATGCTTGAACAATTGCGAGGGCATCATTCTTATCTGTTTTTTGATTTTGCCTGACTGCTGAAACTAATTTTGCAGATATTAAACGAGCATCATGCCCTGTTTCAGTTGCTCTTTGTTTCCAGTAATTCGACATTCCACATGCCTCAAATACAATTAAAACCGTTTTTGAAGTTACAAGCCAAGAAAGAAATTCATCCGGTGTCATTTCAGTATTAGACTGCACCTTTTTGTTTCTATATATACAAACTTGAATAACATTTTTTGCTAAATCAACGCCAACTATAGTTTTATTCATTTTAAGAACTCTTTATAATCAAATTACGTGGTAATGATATATTAGCCTACGTTTTTAGGTGTAGGGGAGACCAATTATCTACATAGCGCATAACTTAAAACAAAAGGCCAAACTAGATAAAAGAGCCGACA
>JAWSUX010000141.1:0-3790 GCA_033852215.1 Colwellia sp.
TTGCTAGACTTCTATTAAGAGAGGCCCGATTCAATAGAGTCGGGCTTTTTGCTGAATTTTTATTTATTAAATTACTCATAAAATCAATGAGTAACATAACAAATAAGAGTTTTTTGTTTAGCGACAATAGCGCTGTGGTCCCACCTGAATCCATTCCGAACTCAGAAGTGAAACGCAGTTGCGCCGATGGTAGTGTGGGAGTTCCCATGTGAGAGTAGGACATTGCTAGACTCTATTTTCTATCAGCTATTGCTGATAAAAAGGCCCCGTGGAGGGGTTCCCGAGTGGCCAAAGGGATCAGACTGTAAATCTGACGGCTCAGCCTTCGGTGGTTCGAATCCACCTCCCTCCACCATATTCCTCCTAGAGGAATAACTAAATACCAGCAAGTTGCTGGTATTTTTTTTGCATTTTTTTTAGTCTTCGTAAATCTTGTGCTTGATAATTAAGTGTTAAAAGTTCGGTTAACAATGACTTAGCTGCTTCTATTTGACTTTTATTATTGTTGTTTTCTTCAAAAGCTCGCAATAAAACTTGCAGAAGGTTTAATTTAATACCTAAGTGTTCAGGGTATAGGTTTAATGCCTTTTCAAGCGCTATAGCAGACTGGTTAAATTTATTTTGGTGATACAAAGATAAACCAAATTCAAGAGATTTTTGCGCTTCACCTTTCATGTTACTCTTGAAAAGAGCCTCAGTTAAGTTACTCTGTAGTTGTTCATTTTTAGGCACTGTAAAAGCAGGGAGTGATACTTGATAGTTTAATCCTACTTTAGTGGCTTTTTGCAGTGTCTTAGATAGTTTAAATAATTTCTCTTCAGGTATATTTTCTTGCTCTTTAATCAATAAACTTTCCCCTAGCAAAAACTCTTCGCTGGCTAATGCATGCTCCCTTGTAATTTCGAGCAGGCATGCACTTAATAAATGGGATTGAACTTTGACGTCTACCTCTTTGAAGTCTTGCGTCATTTGTTTCAGAAGAGTAAAAGCTTTGTTATGAATTTTTTTTGCGTCAGTTAAGGCTAGCGACGGTGAATACTCGATAAGTGCTTGGGTATAATTTATTGCATTATCAGATGAATAGTGAATAGAATTTTTCGCTAATTTATAAGTCTTTTCGTATGCAAAACTAGCTTTATCAAAATGTTCATTGTGTGAGCAAAGCAGAGCAAATTTTTTAAGGCGATTTAATGAGCGTGGGGAAAGGGTCAGTGCCTGCTCTAATATGTCTTCAGCAAATAAGAAGTGAAATTGTTCTTGATAGGTTATTGCTAGCCAATCGTAACTCGAGAGGTAGAGAGGATACCTTTTAATTAAACATTTAAATATACTTTCAGCGTGCGAAAATTTTTTTTCATATAGCGCTATTTTTCCTAAACCGATACTAGCCCACTGGCAGTTAGGTGTGTTTTTATAATAGTCATATATTTCTTTTGCTTGGGATATTTTTTTGAGTTCAAAAAGCTGTCTTGATTTAATTCCCAAACACTCTATCTTAAATGGTGTTTTATCACGTAAAGCTATGTCACATTGCTCTATAACTAAAGCTGCTTGTTGCTGATCAAGCGTTTGATATATCGCAGACATAGCTATTTTTTTATGTATACATTGATTTAAACGTTTCTGAAGATCATGTAAGGAATATGGCTTACAAAGGTAATGATCGGGTTTATGCTCAAGTGCGGCTAAGACCATCGATTGAGAAACTTCAGCAGTGATCAAAATAACAACACAGTGCCTCTTAATATAATCATTAATGCGTAATTCTTCTAATACCTGTTGTCCATTTTTTTGATTTTCACCTAAGTCATAACCCAGTAAAATAACATCATAATTCTCTTGTTGGCAGATAGTCGAAACATCTTGGGCATAATGAGTGCTGTCAACTTGAATATGAGAAAGTCGCATAGCAAATTGCTTTAATATATCCTGTGACGGCTTAATATTATCTACAATTAAAAAACGCATGTTTTGGTAATTTAAATTATCCATATTTCCTTCGTATTTTCTTTATAAGAACGCGCATCTCTGAGCAGAAATTAATAAAAGCTGTTAAACTATGCGTTTACTTCTACCATATAAGTCTAAAATGACCTTTGCTACTTTTTCCTTAGATGATGTATTACTTAAATCCATCGCTGAAGCATCATATAACAAGCCAACCGAAATTCAATGTCAAGCCATTCCTCTTATTTTAGCTAAACATGATGTGATGGCAAGGGCACAAACAGGTACAGGAAAAACAGCGGCATTTGCTCTTCCTATACTACAACAGCTCTTAAGTGAAAAAAGCAATAACAAAAAAGTGTCTGTATTAGTGTTAACTCCTACAAGAGAGTTGGCTCAACAAGTATTTAAAAGCTTTTCAGATTACGGAAAATATACAGATCTAAATATGGCTTTAGCTTATGGTGGAGTTAGTGTGAAGGCACAAGCGAGTATAATTAATGCAGGTGTTGATGTTTTGGTCGCGACGCCAGGTCGTTTGCTTGATCATTTGCACACAGGAGTTGTGTCACTCGATGATCTGCAAGTACTCGTTTTTGATGAAGCCGATCGTATGTTAGATATGGGCTTCAAAGATGAAATAGATAGAATACTTGTACAAGCTCCGAAGCAAAGGCAAACGTTATTATTTTCAGCTACTTTTGATGAAGCGATTTACAATATTAGCAAAGTATTACTTTCTAATGCGAAACAAATTGAAATAAAGAGTAAAAATAGCGTTGTGAATTCTGTAGAGCAAATTGTGTATACCGTAGATGAAGATAGAAAAAGAGAGCTAACATCATATTTAATTGGTTCAAAAAACTGGAAGCAAGTACTTGTTTTTACGCGAACCAAACAAACAGCTGATATGTTAGCGAAAGAAATGACCAAAGATGGAATTAAATCATTAGCCATCCATGGAGACAAATCTCAGGGAGCTAGAGATAAAGCCCTATCATCTTTTAAAGAAGGCACAATTAGAGCACTTATTGCTACAGATGTTGCCGCTAGAGGTATTGATATTTCAGATTTATATTACGTTATAAATTATGAATTGCCATATCAAGCGGAGGATTATGTCCATCGAATAGGGAGAACAGCACGTGCAGGTAAGTCAGGTTTAGCCGTTTCTTTAGTCAGTCTAAGCGAAGAGTGGTTACTAAAAGCGATTGAAGACATATTGGCTACAGATTTATTGAAGCAATGGCTTCCGGGCTATGAGCCAGATTTAACTAAAATAGCGAAGACAACAAAATCACATAGTCGCACTCAAAGTAAAAAGAATATTAGGCAAAGAGCTTTATCAGGACGTGTAGATAAAAAGGCTAATAAAAATAAGCAATATAAAAAGTAATATAGTAAGGCTTTTTATGCTGTCAAAATAGACGCTGATTAATTGTTAAATGTACGGTTAGTTTTATTAATAACCAAACACATCAAATAATGAAATTAATTGATTATCATGCTTGACCTCCCAAGATAACTCTATAGAATGCGCCCCAGTTCCAAGGGACATCCCAAAGAACTGTTTTGATAAGTTATCTAGCCAGTAAATTTACTTTTTAGCTAACTTAACGTTTTAAAGTAAAACTTATTAATCGTTTGAAAATAACTTTTAAAAAGATTCAAATAAAACGTTGACATCAAAACTCGGAAGCGTATGATACGCATCCTGCTTCGGGGCAACAGCAACGAGCAACGCAAATAACGAATGAGATTATTTGCTGTTTACCTTCTTCAAGGTAAGGTTCTTTAACAATTAGTTATCATGCAATTTGTGTGAATACTCACATTAACTTGT
>JAWSUX010000142.1:0-6540 GCA_033852215.1 Colwellia sp.
TTTCTTGATAAAATCCCCGCCTAATTTACTTACGAAATAGTAAAACATGGGCAAAAATGTAGTTGTTCTCGGCACTCAATGGGGTGACGAAGGTAAAGGTAAGATCGTAGACTTACTAACCGATAAAGCTGAATATGTAGTTCGTTATCAAGGCGGCCACAATGCTGGTCATACTTTAGTGATAAACGGTGAAAAAACCGTATTACATCTTATTCCATCGGGCGTATTACGTGATAACGTAAAATGCTTAATTGGCAATGGTGTAGTGTTATGTCCTAAAGCTTTAATGACAGAAATTACTATGTTAGAAGCCAAGGGCGTTCCTGTACGTGAACGTCTATTGATTAGTGATGCGTGTCCGCTAATTCTTCCTTACCATAACGCTTTAGATGCTGCACGTGAAGTTGCGCGTGGTAATAAAGCTATTGGTACCACTGGCCGTGGTATTGGCCCAGCATATGAAGATAAAGTTGCACGACGTGGTTTACGTGTTGGTGACTTATTCTGTGCAGAAACATTTGCCGCTAAGTTAAAAGAAATTGTCGAATATCATAACTTCTCATTAGTTAACTACTATAAAGTAGAGCCAGTTAACTATGAAGAAGTGTTAGCAGACGCCCTTGCGGTTGCTGACACTATTAAAAATATGACAGCTGATATTTCAGAAATATTAGATCAAGCCCGCATAGCTGGCGAATCAATCATGTTTGAAGGCGCTCAAGGTACTTTACTTGATATTGACCACGGCACTTATCCTTACGTAACCTCTTCAAATACTACCGCTGGTGGTGTTGCTACAGGTTGTGGAGTTGGCCCTCGTCATTTAGATTACATTTTAGGTATTACTAAAGCTTACACCACGCGTGTTGGCTCTGGTCCTTTTCCTACAGAATTGAATGATGAAGTGGGTAACCACTTAGGTACTGTAGGTCATGAGTTTGGTGCAACAACTGGACGTGAACGTCGTTGTGGCTGGTTTGATGCGGTTGCAATGCATCGTGCAATTCAAGTAAATAGTGTAACAGGTTTCTGTTTAACTAAACTTGATGTACTTGATGGCTTAGAAACATTAAAAATCTGTACAGGATACAAAACTGAAACAGGTGATATTATCACCGTACCTCCTACAGCTGCAGAAGGTTATGAAAAAGTTACACCTGTATATGAAGAAATGCCTGGTTGGACAGAGTGTACTGTAGGTGCTACTTCTGTTGATGCATTACCAGCAAATGCACTTGCTTATATTAAGCGTATTGAAGATATTACGGGTATACCAGTAGATATTATATCGACTGGTCCAGATCGTGTTGAAACGATTATTAAAGTAAATCCTTTTTTATAATCTTAATTAAGAAAAAATTTTAAAATCCAGCATTATGCTGGATTTTTTTGTCTGAATTTTGGCTAGAAAATTTGCATTTATTAATAATCCAAAACAAAAACTTTGAAGTGACTTGGATATAGAAACATTAAGTTGTTAAAATAGATTTTGGTTTATAAAGATTACATCTGTTATAGCCTCTAGCTTACTTATATGCATCAACAAACTTGTATTGTCCTAGCCAATTGCAATACCATGTAAGTAGGTGGCAAGAAATAATATTACTACTGGCTGACAATCAATTAAAAATAAAATTAACGCATTAGGAATTACCATGACAGATCTTCGACAACAAGCACTTGACTACCATGCATTGCCAACACCAGGAAAAGTGAGTGTCGCGTTGACTACAGCAGCAGAAACCAGCCAAGACTTGTCACTTGCTTATAGTCCAGGTGTAGCGGAGCCGTGTAGAGAGATAGCCGAAAACCCCAATGATGTTTATAAATATACGGCAAAGGGAAATACTGTTGCGGTAATTAGTAATGGCACTGCTGTTTTAGGTCTTGGTAATATAGGACCGATGGCCTCAAAACCAGTTATGGAAGGCAAGTCTTTATTATTTAAACGTTTTGCCAATATTGATTCATTTGACATTGAAGTAACGCATAAAACTATTGATGAATTTGTTAATACCGTTGCGAATATTGCCGATAGTTTTGGTGGTATTAACTTAGAGGACATTAAAGCCCCTGAGTGTTTTGCTATTGAAAAAGCGTTGATTGAGCGTTGTAAAATCCCCGTGTTTCATGATGATCAACACGGCACCGCAATAGTTACTGCAGCGGCGATGATGAATGCGTTAGATATTCAAGGTAAAAATATTAAGCAAGCTAATATTGTTTGTTTAGGTGCAGGTGCTGCGGCGATAGCTTGTATGGAGTTATTGATAAAATGTGGCGCTCAACGTGAAAGAATATATATGCTTGATTCTAAGGGCGTAGTGCATACTCGCCGTGATGATTTAAATGAATATAAAAAGCTATTTGCTAACAACACGGATAAACGTACATTAGATGATGTAATAGTCGGTGCGGATGTATTTGTTGGTGTTTCAGGCCCTAACCTATTAAATCAAGATCAAGTTAAACAAATGGCAGAAAATCCAATTATATTTGCTTGTTCAAACCCTGACCCAGAAATTAAACCTGAGTTAGCTATTGCTGCACGTGATGATTTGATTATGGCTACTGGCCGTTCAGATTATCCAAATCAGGTTAACAATGTTTTATGTTTTCCCTTTATTTTCCGTGGTGCATTAGATGTTCGTGCGCGTAAAATTAATGATGAGATGAAAATTGCTGCAGTCCATGCCATTCGGGCACTTGCTAAAGAGACAGTACCTGCAGAGGTTTTAAAAGCGAGTGGCGAAACATCACTTACCTTTGGTAAAGGATATATTATTCCAAAACCAATGGATTCACGTTTATGTGCCATTGTAGCAAAAGCTGTTGCACAAGCCGCAGTAGATTCAGGAGTCGCAGCCTTAGAAATGCCTGAAGGCTATATGGAAAAATAAAGCTAAGATGCTTAAATCGACATGCTAGCTTTATGAGGCATGAATACGGTAAAATAATACTTATTATGCGCGACTTTTGTCGCGTTTTTTTGTCATCAACTTTATAGTAAGGTGACTTTATCTATTTAAAATAGTCTATTTAAGCCATTTAATGCCGCAGCACGAAATGCTTCGGCCATCGTTGGATAATTAAAAGTCGTATTCACAAAATACTCGATAGTATTACCCCCATTCTTTTGTTGCATGATAGCTTGACCAATATGAATTATCTCTGCGGCATTCTCTCCAAAACAATGTATGCCTAGTATTTCTTTTGTTTCACGATGGAACAGAATTTTTAATGAGCCGACTAAATTATTAGATATTTGTGCGCGAGCCAAATGTTTAAATTGCGCTCGGCCGACTTCATAAGGGATTCTAGCTTCAGTTAACTCTTGCTCGGTTTTACCTACGGAACTAATTTCTGGAATTGTGTAGATCCCTGTTGGAATATCAACAATTAACTTAGCTTTACTACTACTATCAACCATAGCTAAAGCAGCAATTCGTCCCTGATCAAAAGCGGCACTAGCCAAACTTGGGTAACCAATAACATCACCAACGGCGTAAATATTATCGACAGCCGTTTGATAAAAATCATTAACTTTTAATTGTCCACGGCCATCAGCTTCCAACCCTGCAGCTGCTAGGTTTAAATCAGCAGTATTACCTGTTCGACCATTAGCAAACAATAGCAAGTCAGCACGCATTTTTTTACCCGACTTCAAATGTACAATGACTGCGTCATCATTGGATTCTACACGTTCAATCTCTTCACCATGTCGGATGACAACACCGTTATTCCATAAATGATAACTTAGCGAGTCTGACATTTCGGCATCTAAAAAAGATAGCAGTCGATCTCTGGTATTTATTAAATCAACTTTGACGCCTAGTCCTCTAAAAATGGATGCGTATTCACTACCGATAACACCAGCACCGTAGATAATAACGTGTAGAGGAGCGTGACTTAATTTTAAAATACTATCGGAGTCGTATACTCTAGGGTGGTTAAAATCAATATCATCAGGATGATAAGGTCGAGAGCCTGTGGCAATAACTATCTGCTTAGCACTAATTTTTTCTATTGAACCATCGTGGTGTAATACACTAATAGTATGCGCATCAACAAAAGAAGCTTCACCGAAAATCTGCTCTACTTGGTTACGCTGATAAAAACCACTACGTAAGCTAACTTGTTTACTAATTACGGCAGAAGCATGGCTTAAAATATCTTGAAAGGTAAGCTTTTTGGCTTGATCACCATAATTAAATAAAGGGTTTGAATTATATTCAATTAAGCGACTAACTGATTGGCGTAAAGCTTTTGAGGGAATAGTGCCCCAATGAGTACAGCCACCACCTACTTGATGGTATCTCTCTATGATAGCAACTTTCTTTTGTTTTTTAGCCAAGTTCATGGCTGCACCTTCTCCACCAGGTCCTGTACCGATAATAATTACATCATAATCAAAGTTTTTACTGGTGTTTTTAGCTGTTTTTGATTTAGTCAAAAGAGAGTCCTCAAACCTTGCGTATTTTATTTTGCTTAGATCAAAATATTAACAGGGTTTGAGGTAAATGGTAAGATAGTTCTAGCCTACTTTATTGATGTTAAGTGAGTTTTTCAGTTAAAATTTGCCAGCTGCGACGTTGCTCAACTAATCTTTGTTTTAATTCTTGATATTGTGCCATTAAATCAGAATTTTCAACTTCAGCTAATAGATGCTCTCGGTTTACATGTAAGACTTTTTTCTTTACAAGGTAATAAGCATTAATTTTATTGATTAAAAGCTCATACTCCTGCTGTAAATAAATAAGTGTTTGCTCGGCATTAGGGTGAGAGACTAACTTTGCTTTAGCTTGTTTTAGTGTCATGGCAATACGCATCTTTTCTATTTTATCTTCGGGGCTAATACGTAAATTATGGGTTAAACCTAACCACTGGCAACTTTTGATTAACCACTTGGTTGGATCAAACTGCCACCAACGGATGCCATTACGATAATCGTTTTCAAAAATGTGATGATAGTTGTGGTAGCCTTCACCAAAAGTTAAGAAAGCTAATAAACCATTATCTTTTGCTGTATTTTTGTCACTATAGGTTTGTTTGCCCCAAATATGAGCCAATGAGTTGATGAAAAAAGTAGTATGATGACTCATAGCTAAACGAAAAAAACCTATTAATAATAAGCTATTAATCATATTACCGTGCCACAAGCCAAAGAGTATTGGTATACCGGCATTCATCATAAACGTTAATATTAAATAGTATTTATGCTGCCAAACCACGATACTATCTTTTTGTAGATCACGAACATTATTATAATCGTGGTATCTATTTTCCTGATATTTTCTGCACATCCAGCCAATATGTGAATACCAAAAGCCTTTTTTTGCTGAATAAGGGTCTATATCATTATTATCGACATGTTTATGGTGAATTCGATGATCTGATGACCAATGTAGAATGCTGTTCTGCAAGGCAAAAGCGCCACCGAGTGCAAATAGTAAGCGTAAACTCCAATGTGCTTGATATGTCCTATGTGACCAAAGGCGATGATAACCTGCGGTAATAGACATACCGCAATAAATGAAACAAATTAAGGCAAAAATAATCTCTGTTTGGTCAAAGCCATGTGTTAAGGCACGATAAGGCACGGCTATCGCAGCCACTAAAAAAGTTATTAAAAAAACGGCAACATTAAGCCAGATGATGGCGGGTTTCTTCATTTTTCTCTCTATAATAGAACGTTAATCAAAGATAATACAATTTTAAGCGTACACTTGTACGCTAGTTTAGCTAGTTCATCTAACCAGTCAAGAAATAGTTGATTATCTTTTTCCCTAATCTGTAAATCGACATTTATTTGTTTATTACAGTATGATGGGTAAAGAAGTATTTGTTTTTTTAAAGAGTAAGAGTACAAGCATGAGTGGTGTAAGAGCACAGCAAAAAGAAAAAACTCGTCGGCAGTTAATTAATGCTGCACTAAATCAGCTTACAGCGGAACGAAGTTTTTCGAGCTTAAGTTTAAGAGAAGTTGCGAAAGAAGCTGGTTTAGCACCTACCTCTTTCTATCGGCATTTTTCTGATATGGATGAACTTGGCTTAACACTTGTTGATGAGGCCGGTTTAACGCTGAGGCAATTAATGCGTCAATCGAGACAACGTATTGCTAAAGGCGGCTCTGTTATTCAAATATCGGTACAAACATTTATGGAAATCATTGAAAGTAATGGCAACATTTTTCGCTTGTTATTAAGAGAGCGCTCAGGCACTTCTGCTGCATTTCGTGCTGCTGTTATTCGTGAAATTAGATATTTCACTATGGAGCTTTGTGATTTTTTACAACAAGCTAATGACCTTGATGCTGAAGTCGCTTATATGCAAGCTAATGCAGCAGTAACAATTGTTTTTAGTGCTGGCTCAGATGCTTTAGATATCGATGATAAAATTGAACGTGATCAATTAGCGAAACAAACTATTCAGCAGCTCCGTTTTATTGCTCGAGGTGCTGCTGAATTAAGTGACCGTCGTAAAGTGGCCAAAAAACGAAAGACATTGTAATTACTTTCGAGTAAGTATTACGCCTGTTTC
>JAWSUX010000143.1:0-2394 GCA_033852215.1 Colwellia sp.
CCTACGTGGAGCCGCGCAGCTATTAAGTAAAGAAATTAGCATACCGCAACAAGAATATACGGCAATGATTATAGAGCAGGCTGATCGGCTAACTAAGCTGGTTGATCGGTTATTAGGCCCAAACCAGTTACCACAAATTAAAGCACAGAATATACATGGTGTTTTAGAAAAGGTTTGCCAGTTAGTCAGTTTTTCTAATGGACAGGAAATTAACTTACGCCGAGATTATGATCCATCAATTCCTGCTATAGAGTGTGATCAGGAGAAATTGCAACAAGCCGTACTTAATATTGTTAATAATGCAATTCAAGCTATTGATAAAGAAAATACCATCACACTAAAAACACGCATTGCGAGTAATATCACAATTCACGGTAAAAGAGTTAAATTAGCAGTACAATTAAGCATTATTGATGACGGGCCTGGCATTCCAATAAAAATACAAGATACGTTATTTTATCCTATGGTATCTGGCAGATCTAATGGTACAGGGTTAGGTTTATCCATTTCTCAAACACTGATCAATCAGCAGCAAGGAAAATTATCTTGTCGCAGTCGACCAGGGCATACCGAATTTTCGATACTCTTACCATTACTGCAAGAACTTTAAGCATAAAACTTTATTTAATAGCCTAACGAAAAACGCAAGCTCCCAGAGCTTTAGACATAAGAGATAATATAATGATCACCGAACAAGTTTGGATAGTAGATGATGACAGCTCAATTCGTTGGGTATTAGAAAAAGCATTTGCTAATGCTAACATTAGCAGTGCAGCCTTTGAAAGTGCAGAGAACTTATTAATCGCCTTAGATCATGGACAACCAGAAGTCATAATATCCGATATTCGTATGCCTAATATTGATGGTATGGAATTACTTGCAAAAATAAGTAAACAATATAGCCATATCCCCGTGATTATTATGACCGCACATTCAGATCTAGATAGTGCCGTTAATGCTTATAAAGGAGGTGCATTTGAATACCTACCTAAACCTTTTGATATTGATGAAGCGGTTAGTTTAAGCAGACGAGCATTGGCTCATGTAAAAGAACAAAATGCTAAAAATCAAAAACAAGATAGTACGCCATTAACAGCAGGTTTGATCGGTGAAGCACCTGCTATGCAGGAAGTATTTCGTGCTATCGGCCGTTTATCTCGCTCAAGCATTAGCGTATTAATTAATGGTGAATCGGGAACAGGTAAAGAATTAGTCGCTCAAGCATTACATTCACATAGCCCACGAGAGAAAGCCCCTTTTATCCCTCTCAATATGGCTGCCATTCCAAAAGATTTAATTGAATCAGAATTATTTGGTCATGAAAAAGGCGCATTTACTGGCGCTAACGCCGTGCGTCAAGGTCGGTTCGAACAAGCTCATGGTGGTACTTTATTTTTAGATGAAATCGGTGATATGCCGTTAGATATTCAAACTAGGCTGTTACGAGTATTATCTGACGGGCAATTTTATCGGGTTGGTGGTCACTCTCCTGTACAAGTTGATGTACGTATTATTGCGGCAACACATCAACATTTGGAAGAGCGTGTTAATAAAGGCGAATTCCGCGAAGATTTATTCCATCGTCTCAATGTTATTCGCATTCATTTACCAAGCTTACGAGAACGCAAAGAGGATATTCCACAACTTAGCCAGCATTTTTTAAAACAAGCGGCTAATGAGTTAAGCGTGGAAGTAAAAACATTAAGCAAACAAGCATCCGCATTTTTGAATGCATGCCAATGGCCAGGTAATGTTAGGCAATTAGAAAATATTTGTCGCTTTTTAACGGTAATGGCTAGTGGTCAAGAAATATTACTAGAAGATTTACCGAGCGAATTAACACAGAAAACGAGCAAAGGAGCAACTCAACAAAACGACTGTTCTTGGCAGAATGCACTAACTATCTGGATGGATGAAGAGCTAGCACAAGGTAAAAGCGCTATATTAGATCATGCCATAGTTGAGTTTGAAAAAATCATGCTAGAGCGTGCGTTAATTTTTACTCAAGGACATAAACAAGAAGCAGCAAAAAAATTGGGCTGGGGAAGAAATACGTTAACGAGGAAGTTGAAAGAATTTGATATCTAAGCTCGGTTTAACTGAGCTTAGAAAATAACTTAGGAGCTACAACTTTCATTATCACACTGCTTACAACTATTACATAATTTAATGTTAATAAAGTGAGCAGCAATGATCAGGCTTGCACCACCGATAATAAAATATGCTTCTAAATCTTCAGAAAAATCATGTTTTATCCAATAAAGAGCTACACCTATATATAATAAATAAAATGGGTAAAGCTGCTTATGATAGCGTTTAAAGCCCGAAAAGAAAGCGATACTGCGCAGGGCTGGTGTCATTAATAAAAACACATGTTCCCACTCATGAGAAGCT
>JAWSUX010000144.1:0-828 GCA_033852215.1 Colwellia sp.
TCTGCCTATCAGCACCATTCCTAGATTACCCTATCCTTATCTCACATTAAAAATGTAAATTCAAACAGTAAATAATTACTATACCCAGAGGTATTTTGCAATGGCTAAAGAAAAATTTGAACGTCTAAAACCGCATGTTAACGTTGGTACTATCGGACACGTTGATCACGGTAAAACAACTTTAACAGCTGCTATCTCTGCGGTACTTACTAAAGTTCACGGTGGTGAAGTTAAAGATTTCGCACAAATCGATAATGCTCCTGAAGAACGTGAACGTGGTATTACAATCAATACTTCTCACATCGAGTACGATACAGAATCACGTCACTACGCACATGTAGATTGTCCTGGCCATGCTGATTACATCAAAAACATGATNNATGCCACAAACACGTGAGCATATCTTACTTTCTCGTCAAGTTGGTGTTCCTTACATCATCGTATTCATGAACAAATGTGATGTTGTTGATGATGAAGAGTTATTAGAACTAGTTGAAATGGAAATCCGTGAGCTTCTTAGCGAATATGACTTCCCAGGTGATGACTTACCAGTTATCCAAGGTTCAGCATTAGGCGCTCTTCAAGGCGAAGAAAAATGGGAAGCTAAAGTTATCGAACTTGCTGACCAATTAGACACTTACATTCCAGAGCCAGAGCGTGCAATCGACGGTGCATTCATCATGCCTATCGAAGATGTATTCTCAATCGCTGGTCGTGGTACTGTTGTAACGGGTCGTGTTGAACGTGGTATCATCAAAGTTGGTGAAGAAGTAGAAGTTGTTGGTATCCGTGATACACAAAAATCTACTTGTACTGGTGTTGAAATGT
>JAWSUX010000145.1:0-1351 GCA_033852215.1 Colwellia sp.
ATCATGTCATTGCCAATGCAGATGAAATTATCATCACGCTAAAAGATGGCCGACAATTAACCGCTAAAAAGCTGGGTAGTGATAGCGAAAGTGATATCGCTTTATTACAAATAGAAGCTGACAACTTAAAAGAAATTACACTTGCCGATTCTGATACTTTACGTGTTGGTGATTTCACCGTTGCTATTGGAAGTCCATTTGGTTTAGGTCAAACAGTAACGTCTGGCATTGTTAGCGCTTTAGGTCGTAGTAACTTAAACATTGAGCATTATGAAGACTTTATTCAAACCGATGCAGCAATAAACAGCGGTAATTCTGGCGGGGCTTTAGTTAATTTACGCGGGGAGTTGATTGGTATTAATACCGCTATTTTAGGGCCCGGTGGCGGTAATGTCGGTATTGGTTTTGCTATTCCGAGCAATATGATGCACAACCTTGTGACGCAAATCATTGAATTTGGTGAAGTGCGCCGTGGCATATTAGGTGTCGCTGGGCGTAGCGTAAATAGCGACATTGCTAAAGCCATGGAGTTAGGCATTAACCAAGGTGGCTTTATTGAGCAAGTCATGCCTGACTCAGCTGCTGACGAAGCGGGTATTGAAGCAGGTGATGTTATCATTGCCATTAATGATAAAGCGATTAAAAGCTTCTTTGAATTACGCGCTAAAATAGGCTCAATAGGTGCTAACAAAAAAGTAAAATTAACCGTTATTCGAAATGGTGACGAAAAAGAATTCACGGTAAAACTTAAACAATCTCAAGGCAGCAATATTGCTGCAGCAAGTATTCATCGCATGCTTGATGGCGCTAAACTAGCAAATGATGATAATACTAAAGGTATTATTATTAATAACGTTGCCGATGGCTCACCAGCACAGGTAGCAGGTTTTAAATCAGGTGATATAATTACAGGAGTTAACCGTACTCGCATTAAAAATATTGCTCAACTACGTGATTACCTTAAAGGTAAACGAAGTGTATTAGCGCTTAACATTATTCGCGATAACCATACGCAATATTTAATGATTCGTTAAAAATAACGTTAATAATAAAAGCTAGTATCTGATCTCAAGATCAGGGTACTAGCTTTTTTTATGTGACTCTGAAACAATAGATTATCTTCAACATTTACAGCTAGATAATTTAAATTGAAACTGCTCGCCTTATTAAAATATATTGTCACTGCTATTAGCTACGGCGTCTTATTTGCCGTTGTTTTTTTACTACTCGTGCCAACTATAGCCCCTCAATTAGCACCAAACCTAAGCGCTACATTGAACCAAAAGATTGTGTTTACTAAGTTATTTCAAAATAAAAAAAACCAGCAGCCGCCTTTATCTTTTGCCAAAGC
>JAWSUX010000145.1:1392-7437 GCA_033852215.1 Colwellia sp.
GGGTTATTATGGATAGTCATGGGTATATTTTAACAAATTTACATGTAATTAAACGCGCCGATTTAATTCAGGTATTACTTCAAAGCGGTCAGTTATACCCGGCAGAGCTGATAGGCTTTGATCACTATACGGACTTAGCGGTTTTGAAAGTAGATGCTGGCAACTTACCTGTTATTCCACAGAAGAAAGAACAAGTATCACTTGCCGGTGATATTGTTTTAGCCATAGGTAACCCACTTAACTTAGGCCAAACAGTGACACAAGGGATTATCAGTGCAACTGGCCGTAACGGTTTAAGTAATACGAGTTATTTAGAGTTTTTACAAATGGATGCGGCAATTAACGAAGGTAACTCTGGTGGTGCGCTGATTAATAGCAATGGTACACTCGTTGGGATTAACTCGCGTAAGTTTACTCAATCAAATCCTCAACTCAATATTCAAGGTATATTTTTTGCCGTCCCCTATCAGCTTGCCTACAAAGTAATGAAACAGATTATTGAAAATGGCAAAGTTGTGCGTGGTTGGTTAGGCATTACCACGACAAAATATTTAAACGATGCTAAGGGTTTCGTTGTTGAAAACATAGCTGACAATAGCCCTGCACAAGTCGC
Organism: Colwellia sp.; assembly: GCA_033852215.1. Lineage (GTDB taxonomy): Bacteria > Pseudomonadota > Gammaproteobacteria > Enterobacterales > Alteromonadaceae > Colwellia. The sequence continues at coordinate 2,006 of JAWSUX010000145.1, forward strand.
AGGTATACAAGTTAATGATGTTGTCTATCAAATTGATAACCAACCGATAATGAGCATTACTCAAGCATTAGATACTATTGCTGAAACACGTCCAAATACCGAGTTGATTTTTAAGATATATCGCGAAGGTAAGTCAATTGAAACGAATGTGACCATTGTCGAATTAAAAAACTAGACCATTTTTATACTGTAAAGCTTCTAAATTTAATAGCATATCGATACGCTAGAAACTAAAAAGCTGACAATATACATTGTCAGCTTTTTAGTTTCAGTATGTTTTTTAAATATTAATTTAGCGCAAGTAAGTATTCTACTAGGTTTTGATAATCTTGTTCAAAATTATTTCTATCTAATTCAGCTGCATTAATTTTATATTTACCATTAACAATTATCGTTGGTACACTCGTTAATACTTTTTTAGCCGTCATGTTATCTTGATTTTTTTTCATTACATTTGCATGAGAAATAACACTAAAGCTTTTCATTAATTTATCAAATTTGTCACCATCTACGCCATTCAATACAAATATATTACGTAAATCTTTTTCTGAAGTGATCACAGCACGCTGTACATGAATATAGTTAAATATCGCACCGACTAATTTATCATCTGCGCCTAATTGCTCTGCAACGACTACCGCTTTAGCAATCATCTGTTGAATTTTAGGGCTAGCTGCACGTAAAAAATCAACATGATTACGCTCAAAAGAAGTACCTTCAGGTAAGTCTTTTTTCACCTTATGCATGAAAGGTTCAAATTTAAAACAATGACCACAATAGACTGAAAAGTATTCTCTCACTTCACTGTTTGCAGAAGCAGTTTCACTGATTTTGTTATATTGTTTACCTTCAGTATATTGTTCAGCACAGGCTGTGATTGAAAAAGCCAATAACGGCATAAGCAAAACTAACAAGGGTCTAAATATTTTTTTCATTTTTATTCCTAATTTTTTATTTTTAAGGTAACGGGTTAAATAGTCGTTTAAATATATACTGCCTATAACTTAACTAAAAGGGTTTAACGTTAATGGCGGTTGCTGCAATGCTGATATTTGTTCTTTTAACATCAATATTTGCTGTTCCCAGTATTTCTCAGTATTAAACCAAGGAAAATTACGAGGAAAAGCGGGGTCTTGCCAACGCTTGCATAACCATGCCATATAATTAACAACACGCATAGTACGTAATGATTCTATCAATAGAAGCTGTTCGTGTTCAAACGTAAAGAACTCCTCATAGCCATTTAATAGTGTATCAAGTTGTAACAGCTGCTGTTGCCTATCACCTGAAAGCATCATCCATAAGTCCTGAATTGCAGGTCCTGTTCGGCAATCATCTAAATCAACAAAGTGCGGTCCTTCATCGCGCCATAAAATATTACCCGCATGACAATCTCCATGTAAGCGAATTTGGGTAATTGCCCCTACAGCTTGATATTGCTTAGTCGCCAGTTCAATAACATGATCTAAAATAGTAAAAAAAGCTTGATGTAAGCTACGTGGTACATAACTAGATGCCAAAATAATAGCGCGTGCTTGCACTAACATTTCATCCACGGTAATAGCAGGACGTTGTATAAATGCATTTTGTGACGATACGGCGTGAATACGGCCAACAAAACGTCCCATCCATTCAAGCTGATCTAAATTATCTACTTCAAAAATTCTGCCGCCACGACAAGGGAAAACAGCAAAGTGGTAACCCTGATGTTCAAATAAGCTTTGCCCTTCTATTTTCAATGGTGCGACAATAGGCAACTCTTGTTTTTCAAGCTCAAATGAAAAGTCGTGCTCTTCTTTTATTTGTGCTAATTTCCAGCGTTGAGGGCGATAAAACTTAGTGACATATTTCACCAAGTTGTCATCATGAAATTGATAAACACGGTTTTCATAACTGTTCAACGGTAACAAACCACTGTCAACAGTAAAACCAGCGCTTTCTAAACCATCAATAATCAGATCTGGAGAAAGACCATTAAAGTCAAAAGCAGCCATTAGCGTTTATTAAAAAATCGGCTTTCTTGCTCGACTTTAACTCCATTTTCAGGGGGAACTTGTTCCGCAGTAAAAGTAATATCTGTCATATAACCTTTTAATTCATACGGATCTACAGAGATGCTAATCGGCAAAATATATACGCTTGCCGCTTTAACCACTATTTCTTGTTTACCATGCCACTGGGTATTATTTATGCCTTGTATTGACAATTTATAAGTATTCTCTGTTTGTGACATATTTAAAATTTTCAATGTAAAAACGTTTTCTATTTCGCCATTAAAATTTTCCTTAGAAAGCTCTGTTCTGTCACGAATGATGTCTAATGACAGAGGGACTCGATTAACAATTTCCATGGCTAAAAAGGTACTCATCACGATAAGTACGACAGCATAACCGACCAGTTTAGCACGCACTAAATGAACTTTTTTACCTTCTAACTCATGCTCAGTTGTATAACGAATTAACCCTTGGGGATAATTCATTTTGGTCATAACACCATCACAGGCATCAACACAAGCGCCACAATTAATACATTCGTATTGCAGGCCATTACGAATATCTATGCCTGTAGGGCAAACCTCGACACATAAATTACAGTCAATGCAGTCACCTAAGTCCATGCTTTTATGATCTTGCTTACGTCCTCTAGCACCTCTACTTTCACCTCTATCATTGTCATAGGAAACAGTTAAGGTATCTTTATCAAACATAGCCGACTGAAAGCGAGCATATGGACACATATGTAAACAAACAGTTTCACGCATCCAACCTGCGTTGCCATAGGTAGCAAAAGTAAAAAAAGCTAAGATACCTGCCATCATTACGCTAGTATTGAATGTAAAAACATCAATAAATAGCGTTTGCATTGGTGAAAAATAGCCCGCGAATGTCATTGCTGTTAATAAAGAAAAAAATAGCCAAGCACTATGCTTTAGTGTTTTTCGGACAAGCTTATTACCAGTAAATTTTTGTTCATCCAACTTACGTCTTTGATTCGCCGTACCTTCTATTTTTTCTTCAAACCAGATAAAAATAAAAGTCCAAACGGTTTGTGGGCACATATAACCGCACCAAACTCGGCCAAGAAAGGTAGTAACAAAAAACAGTAAAAAAGCACCTAAAATAAAAAACCACGCTAACAAGGTTAAATCTTGTGGCCACAACGTTAGGCTCCATAAGGTAAATCGCTGCTCACTAATATCAAACAATACCGCTTGATGACCGTCGTACTGCAACCAAGGTAACAAAGCAAAAAAGGCGAAATAAACCAAATTCATGCGCCGTCTTAATTTTTGAAAAAAACCAACAACCTTTCGTACATAAATTTGATCTCCGGGTTTATAGCGCTCTTTGCCTGTATTTTTTGTACCATGAATTTTCACATTTTTAATAGGAATATGTTGAGATACAGCGGTATCATTTTTTTTAGGAATTGATTCTTTGCTTGAATTCGGTGATTGGTCGTTTGCGCTCACGATAAATCCTAGATAGGTGAATAGGCATCAAGATAAAATTAGTTTAGTTAATCAACAAATATTCAGTATTTCATTGCTCTAAACGGATTGTTTAATATAACATAATAACTTATTAAATATTATATGACATTTTATGAAAAATTTATTGATCTTAATCGTTGCTATTGCGCTCTATTTGCATTTTTATCCGAATGCTGAAGTGACAAAGTTTTATACTGAAAAAAAGGTATTGTTGCTTGAGCAATTTGCTACCTTTAGCGATACCAAAGTACGTTTAAGATCGGAAAAAATTTATGCCGATATGCAGCCTCACTTCGAAAATTTTTCAGAAGAGGAGATTGAGCGTTTAAAGGATATAACAAGCTCTAGAGATAAAGTAAAAGAATTTTACTTTGCTATTTGTAAAACAGAGCAACGTGATTTTATGCTTAATACTAATAATGAAGCAAAAATATGTAGTACCATAGGGCGCTATACTTCAATGTTTTAAGCTATGATAAAATAATATTCAACAATTAAGGCTTTAAACATTCCGCTTTAAAGCCTTACTCCATATCAAATACAGAGTTCATTAACTTGACAAATATCAACCAGCGTAACTCTCCTATAGTGTTCAGCATTATATCTGACATTCATCAGTATTTTTTGGAATCAATTGGTTGATAGATGATGCCTATCCTCGATATTCAACACTAACTGCTGCTCTTCAGTAATTATTAAAACATAAACCCTTTGAAAACAGAGAAACATCCAGTAAGTTTTAGAATTCTGACATGGATTATATTTTAAGTAGGAAATATGCCGACAGAGCCTTCAATTATTATTTTGTGCCCTAATACAGGGTAAACCATTAAACACCATGCTAAAGCAGCACAAGCCGTAACATAGCTTTCTGAGACCTATATTTATCAATGTTAAGATATCGTTGACTTAGTTATTTTCTTGTATAGCAGTCTTAGTTGAAGCAGACACCGCTTGATTAATTTCAACCATTTCAGTTTCTGTTAAATCACGCCACTGACCTGGTTTTAATGATCCGAGTTCGACACTCATAATGCGTGAACGTTTTAATTTTGTCACTTCATAACCTAGATATTCACACATACGACGAATTTGACGGTTTAGCCCCTGAGTTAAAATGATCGTAAAAACAAAACGACTTTGTACGCTAACAATACACGGCTTAGTAATAGTATCTAAAATAGGTACGCCGCGTGACATTCGCTCAATAAAACGTTCATTAATAGCTTTATCTACCGTTACAAGGTATTCCTTGTCATGGGCATTTTCCGCGCGCAAAATTTTATTAACGATATCACCGTCACTGGTTAGAAAAATCAAACCTTCTGAAGGTTTATCTAATCGACCAATGGGAAATATCCGTTCTTTATGCCCTATAGCATCAATAATGTTACCCCACACGTGTTTTTCTGTCGTACAGGTAATACCTATTGGTTTATTGTAGGCAATATAAACACGGTCAGATTTATCTTGTTTACTTTGCCCAATGAGTGCCCCATCAACTTTAACAATATCACCCGCTAAAACTTTTGTACCTAACTCTGGTACTTTGCCATTAATGGTAACCCTGTTTTCTTCAATCAACTTATCCGCCCCACGGCGTGAGCAAAAGCCTGATTCGCTAATGTATTTATTCAAACGTTTGGATTGAGGATCTGTATTGTCTTGATTAGGCATAGATAATTTTCAGGTACATAAGGTAGAGTGGATATTATACTAAAATTAGCTGCTCATGTATGGAAACGATGTAACTTTTCCCCGTTGGGGTAAACGGAATTTAGACTGAAAAATTTACAATAAACATATATAGCTTAGTGGCTGGGCTTAGAGATTGTTCCTACGAGTATACCTGTCTTATAGCTTAGAGCACTTAGCAATAATTTTACCTAATCAGAAATAAAAAAACCGAGCCAAGGCTTAATGCCGTTCACTTAAGGTG
>JAWSUX010000009.1:0-2692 GCA_033852215.1 Colwellia sp.
TGATGATGTTGGTGAGACTATTACCATTAAGGTTATTTTCACGCCGAAAATGGTCACCGAAGAAATTAACTCTAATCAATCGCTTTTTACTCAACACTAATAGCCGTTATATCGCTATCTTTTTAAGTGTCGCTATTGCCGTATTTTATGCTTTTTTAGCTGGTTTTTCTCTACCAACACAACGCGCTTTGGTGATGTTAATTCTTTACTGGCTAACAAGGCTGCTGGCTATTAACTTGTCAATTAAACGTTGGTTTTTAGTAACGCTTTTTATACTGGTTGTAATAAGCCCTTTTAGTTTATTTACCGCAAGTTTTTGGTTGTCAGTTTATGCGGTTAGTATTATTTTTTTGACTTTATGGCGTTTTCGCTTTTATTTAAAGCAAGGGAATTTAGTCATGAAGTTTATTAAAGGCCTACTGATGATTCAGGTCAGCTTAACGTTAATGCTCTTGCCAATTAGTGTTTTATTTTTCCAACAAGTATCTGTTGTTGCTTTTTTTTCCAATATTTTGGCTGTGCCATGGATGAGTTTTATTAGCATACCTTGTGCTTTATTATCTGTCGTTATTATGCCAGTTAACGAGTCTGTCGCTCAATATTTTATACACATAAGCCTAGAGTCAATAACATTTCTGTGGCATTACTTGGCTTTTCTCTCTGAACTTTCTTTTGCCCAGCAAGTGATCTCACAGTGGCAACAACAATTTATTGTTATGGTTACGGCACTTGTTTTTATTAGCGTATTTGTCGCGCCATCAATATCAATACGAATACCAGTAAAATACCTTCAATTTAAACTTAACAGACAGTTAAAAAAGCATTGTGTAAGTTATTTCATGTTTGGGAGCATTGCTATTATTTCTCTATTTGCCGTAAGCACGCAATTTAGCGAGTCTAAAAACATTACTCAGCAAAACGATGATTGGCAACTACATTTATTTGAGGTTGGTCATGGTTTATCGGTACTTATTTCACGTGATAAACAAGCGATACTTTATGATACAGGGGCTGCATATCCTAGTGGTTTTAACATGGCAGATTCGGTGATTTTACCCTATCTACGATATGCAGGTATTAAGCAGTTAGATAAGGTATTCCTTAGCCATAGCGACAATGATCATGCAGGCGGTTTAACTCAGTTACTTTCGGGTATTGATGTTAAGCAAGTCATTAGCAATGATAGCCAAGTGGTCAATAGGTATCAGCAAGTTCGGTCTTGTTATCAAGGCATGAATTTTCATTGGCAAAATTTGACTATTGAGGTTCTATGGCCACTTATGCCCGAAGACAATGATCAATTCAAAGCTGATAAAGTTAAGAAGAAAGCGACAAAGCAAGGTAATGATGACTCTTGTGTTTTGCTTATATCTGACGGTAAACATAAAGTATTGCTAACGGGAGATATCAGTAAAAAAGTTGAAAATGAGTTATTGTCGATTTACCCTAAATTGAAGGCAGATGTTTTACTGGTACCACACCACGGCTCAAAAACGTCTTCTAGCACTGCTTTTATTAAGCAATTATCACCTAAAATAGCGCTGGTTAGTGCGGGTTTTATGAACCGTTGGCGCATGCCTGTAAAACAAGTAGTGACACGTTATCAGCAACAAGGTATCCAGTTAATCAATAGCAGTGATAAAGGGCAGGTGATTTTGACCTTCGCTAACAATATCACCCTTGAAAGTTATCATGATGATTTAAGACCCTTTTGGTTTAGTCAGTAGCAATAGCGATTACAATACACTAGCAGCTGAACAATAAAATAGATTGATTACTGTTATTATTTAACACTGGGTAAATTTAGTTGGTTGTCAGTGTAAATCACGCTAAAATCAGCTCATTATCGTTATTTACACTCTTTGCATGAGAAAGTTCAGTCAATGGCAGAATCGAGTTCTACAGCTAAGCCAACATCTAGTCAGGCACATGTTGCCCCATTAATGGGTGCTTCGGCCACCACTTGGCAAAATTTTAAGCGTTTATTATCTTATGCTAAGCCTTATAAAGTAGGTTTTGTTGCCGCGATAGTCGGTATGCTCGGTTATGCAGCCATTGATGTTTATTTTTTATCTAAACTACAGCCGTTAATAGACGAAGGGTTAAGTGGTGCTAATCCAACATTTATGCAATGGGCGCCTGTGTTTGTAGTTGTTGCTTTCATTTTTCGCGGTATGTTTCATTTTATTGCGAATTATTGTTTAGCTTGGGTGGGAAATCACGTTGTAAGTGATATCAGACAGCGTTTATTTGAACATATTATGACGATGCCCGTGGCCTTTCATGACAAAGAGTCAACAGGCTCACTTATTTCTAAAATCACCTTTGACACCGAACAGGTTTTGCATTCGGTTAGTCGATCGTTACTTGTTATTGTACAGCAAAGTGCCTTTGTTATTGGTTTATTAGTGCTTATGTTTCTAATGAGCTGGCAACTATCGCTGATTTTTTTGTTAATAACACCAATTATTGCTGTGATTGTTACGATCGTCTCAAGGCGTTTTCGTAAAGTAAGTAAAAATATTCAAGGTGCTATGGGCGAGGTAACTACAGCGGTTGAGCAAACGTTTAATGCTCATAAAGTTGTGTTAACTTTTGGTGGACAAGAGCGAGAGTTTTCTCGTTTTGGTCAAATTAACAAACATAACCGTCAGCAACGTATGAAATTGATGGCGACTAAAGCGATCAGTGT
>JAWSUX010000009.1:2733-8672 GCA_033852215.1 Colwellia sp.
GATATTTCCGCAGGCACTTTTGTTAGTGTTATCACTTATATGACGATGTTGCTTAGGCCATTAAAAATGCTAACCAATGTCAATAGCGAGTTTCAGCGTGGTATGGCGGCTTGTGTTAGTGTTTTTTCGGTACTTGATCAAGAAAAAGAAAAAGATACCGGTACTATATCGTTGCAACATTCCACAGGTAAATTAGCGTTTAATCAAGTTAACTTTTCTTATGGTGATAATGATAAATTAGCCTTAAATAATATTGATTTCACCTTAAATACCGGAGAAACCTTAGCATTAGTGGGGCGTTCAGGTAGTGGTAAATCGACTGCTAGTGCTTTGTTATTACGTTTTTATGATGCGACCAGTGGAGAAGTGTTAATTGATGATATTAATATCGAGCATTATAAACTCAAAGATTTACGTAAACAGTTTGCTTATGTTTCTCAACAAGTTGTCCTTTTTAACGATACGCTAGCCAATAATATTGCTTACGGTAAACCTGAAGCAAGTATGGATGAAATTATAGCCGCCGCTAAAGATGCTCACGTTATGGAATTTGCTGATGAAATGGAACTAGGACTTGAAACCAATATTGGTGATAATGGTGCTTTGCTTTCAGGCGGTCAACGACAACGTATTGCTATTGCACGAGCGTTATTGTGTGATGCACCTTTTTTGATTTTAGATGAGGCGACGAGCGCACTGGATACCGAATCAGAGCGTCATATTCAAGATGCTTTACTTACCTTGCAAAATAATCGAACGTCAATTGTCATTGCTCATCGTTTATCGACGATTGAAAATGCCGATAAAATAATAGTGATGGAGCATGGTGAAATAGTTGAACAAGGCAATCACCAGAGTTTATTAGCAAGAAATGGTGCATATGCGAAATTACATAGTTTTCAGTTTGAGTCTTAATGATAAACCTAAACCTAGCCTTACTAGCTTACCGTCAAAGTTGCCTTTATGCGTTTAATTGAAAAAGTTTGGTTTCAGCAACATCCTGCTAAATGGCTACTTGTGCCGTTGTTATTACCCTTATCATTTTTGTTTTGGTTGTTAAGCTGTATCAGACGTATCGCTTTTCAATTTGGTTTAAAAGAAACAATTACCTTAAGTAAACCCGTTATTGTTGTCGGCAATATTGGTGTGGGTGGTAATGGCAAAACCCCCATAGTGATACATCTGGTTAACTTGTTACGTTCAATGGGTTTTACTCCAGGAGTAATCTCTCGAGGTTATGGCGGCAAAGCGCCACACTATCCTTATTTACTTAACCAGCAAAGTACGGCCGATTTAGCTGGTGATGAGCCTATTTTGATTTCTCAACGCTGTAATGTTCCTGTTGCCGTTGGCTCGGATCGTATTGCGAGTGGAAAATTATTAATCAAGCAAGGCTGCGATATTATTATTAGTGACGATGGTTTACAGCATTATCGTTTAGGGCGCAGTTTAGAGCTAGTTATTGTTGATGGCAAACGCCTTTTTGGTAATGGTTTACTATTACCCGCAGGACCTCTTAGAGAAGGTACGTGGCGTTTAGATAGCAGTGATTTAGTTATCTATAATGGCGGTGAGAGTATGTATGACGAACATGATAAACAAATCACAAGGTTAGCGATGCATTTGGCTGCGACGGAAGTTTGCCATATTAGCAGTGGTAAAAAAATGAATGTAAGTGATTTTTTACAACAATATTCAAGCATTAATGCGGTTGCTGGTATTGGCGATCCACAACGTTTTTTTAATACCTTAACGTCGCTACAGTTTACCATTGTTCAACAACAAGCCTATGTTGACCATCATCATTTTACGCTTGATGATTTTAATCAGTTTTCTGATAATATAGCGTTATTAATGACAGAAAAAGATGCGGTGAAATGTCGTGAGTTTGCTCAAGAGCATTGGTGGTATTTACCTGTCGATGCGAAACTTTCAGAACAAGCGCAACAAATACTTCAAGCTAAAGTTAATAACATCACGTTAAAATAAGTGTATATAAATTTATATGATTAGCTGAAATAACGAACTGAAATAACATAAACAACTTTAAGAGAAAGACAAAATGGCCTTTGACACAAAATTAATGGAAATCCTTGCTTGCCCAGTATGTAAAGGCAAGCTTGATTATGATAAAGCAGCACAAGAATTACTGTGTAAGTTCGACCGATTGGCCTATCGAATAGAAAAAGATATCCCGGTATTACTTGAAAATGAAGCGCGTCATATTGAGTTGGCAGGCACTACCAGTAACGTTAGCAACGAACAGGAATAACCATGTCGGCTATTGAAACATCTTTTGTTGTGGTTATACCTGCGCGTTATGAGTCGTCACGTCTACCTGGTAAGGTATTAGCTGACATAGAAGGCAAGCCAATGATTCAATGGGTTGTTGAGAAAGCGCAGCTCAGTGGTGCCCGTAAGGTTATTGTTGCTACCGATAATGATGCCGTGGCTGACATAGTCAGTGGCTTTGGTGGTGAAGTATGTAAAACACGGGCAGATCATCAATCAGGTACGGAACGCTTAGCTGAGGTAATGGCACTATATCAATTTAACGATGATGAAGTGATTGTTAATGTGCAAGGCGATGAACCTTTTATTCCACCTGAAAATATTGCACAGGTAGCAGCTAACCTTGCTAATCAACAAGGCAGTAATCACCTTGCTCGTATGTCCACCTTGGCAATAAAAATTAATACCGTAGCAGATGCGTTTAACCCTAATGCCGTAAAAGTTATTACGGATAAAAATGGTTATGCTTTGTATTTTTCTCGTGCCACAATCCCTTATGATAGAGAGCGCTTTTTAACTAAGCAGGCGAGCACAGAACAAAATATTAACGCCATAGGTGATTTTTATTTAAGGCACGTAGGTATTTATGCTTACCGCGCGGGTTTTATTAAAGATTATGTTAACTGGCCAACGAGTGAGTTAGAGCAAGTTGAAGCTCTTGAGCAGCTTAGAGTGTTGTACCAAGGTGAAAAAATTCACGTAGCGGTAGCAAATAGTCATGTACCCGTTGAAGGTGTTGATACCCCTGAAGACTTAGCTAAAGCAAGAGCATACGCTGCTAGCTTGGCTTAACTAACATAAATAACAAAAGTAATAGAAGTCACAAAAATTACATCAACCTAATTATGCCCTGTCATTCTATGTGATCACTTTCTGTATGCAAAATGACAGAAGGAGATCATTACCCCCTCATTTTACCATGCTAATTGAGAAAAAATTATATCAGTAAAGTGTACAGAACTACTTTTTATGCTGATAATTTTGACTTTTACAGAATGATATAGCACTGACAACCTCAGAATATATTTGTTTTTATCATACAGTTAGGATAGGTTGTAGGGGATGAATTGCTCAAGAAACTATAACAACAAAAACTATAACAATAGAAAAAGAAGGATGCACAATGTCGATTACAACCTTACCTAGCCTTCCTCAAAATGATTCACTTGAGGGAAAAGACCAACGATTATTTCAATTATCTATCGCACGCACTAAATACAATTATATGACTTCATATCTTGAAGGTGTTCCACTTTCGGCTGATGTTCCTAAAGGAGAAGAGTTTTCACTTAAATATACCGAAGGTGTGTTATTGGTTGCTTTACGACTAACAGAAAATTTTAAAACGAATGTTATTCAGCTACTTGAAAAGGAACTTATTGGTGATGTTGATACCAATATTTTTAAAGAGATACAGGAAAGTTATGCTACGTTAGAAAAAGAAATGAGCATTTTTCATCCAGAAAAAGACAGTGAAAATTTAAAAAGTTTCATGCATAGCCTGAGCAAACTGCCTGCTGCCGTAGAAGATGCACTTAATTTGCCTAAAGATTTAATAAATATGATGAAGGGCATAAAGACGGTTATGGAGCAGGTTAAAACCGAAGGGCCAACCGCCTTATTGAAATCTACTTTGTATGAATTATTAAACAAGAACGGTAAACGCGACTACCTTGAAGCTACAGCTATTCAAGATTACCGAAATCTTTATCAATCATTTGAAACACCGCCTCTAACGGTTTCAATTAAAAATAAACCTTGGATGGAAAGTGATAAAGAACCTTATCAGCAAGATTGGTTTTTTGGTTATTTACAAACAGCGGGTTTTAATACCACTAATTTATTAGCGGTACGTGATGAAAATAATCAAACCAAAAGTGCCATTTTATTATCTTCATTGCTTGAGAAAATGCCACTCACTGATGGTATATTACAGTCAGTATTAGGTGACAACAGTATTAGCTTAGAAACAGCGGTAGCAGAAAAGAGACTGTATGTTTGTGATTATACAATGTTAATTGGCAAAAAAAGTAATATGCTACATGGTAAGCAGCGTTATGTAACCGCACCTATTGCTGTTTTTTATTGGAGTAATACCAGTGCCGAAGGTTATCCAGAAACTGACGGTTATATGCGACCTATCGCGATCCAATTAGACCAGAAACATGACAAGATAAATACCCCTATTTTTACTCCGAATGATTGTAGCGATGTCAATGACACTAAGGGCTATAAGTGGCAAGTTGCCAAACAAATCGTTAATATTTGTAGTGCAATACAACATGAAAATGTTGCTCATCTTGGTGCATGTCATTTGATCATGGATACTATTATTATTGCAGCTCACCGTGAATTATCCGAGCAGCACCCGTTGTTAACGTTATTGATTCCACATTTCCGCTTTACCCTTAATATCAATAACGATGCTTTGCATAGTTTAATTATTCCTGGCGGCGTTACTGCTTGTGATGTTGGCCTAACACCAGCGTCTTCTTTTGAAATGATCGCCCAAGCAAGAGAAGCTTGGAATTGGGATGGACAAAGTCCAGAGCAATTATTTAAAGACCGCGGGGTTGATGAGGATAGCTTGCCTGGATTTGAATTTCGTGATGATACCTTACTACTATGGAAAGCGATTAAGACATTTGTCCGTGACTATTTGACGGTCTATTATAAAAACGATGATAGCTGTGTTGCCGATGATACCGAGTTACAAGCTTTTATTTCAGCTTTGGTTTCACCTAAGTATGCAAATTTTAAAGGTTTGGATGGTTTAACGGCTACAGGTAATAGCGAGCAACCTTATAAGATTGATAGTTTTGATTATTTGGTCGAGATCATTTCACATATTATTTACATTGCTGGGCCCCAGCATGCATCAGTAAACTATACTCAATATCCACTGATGTCTTTTGCGCCAAGTGTCACGGGTTGTCTTTACAAAGAGCCACCAGGAAAAGATACCGAAATGAATACAGCTGATGATGTATTAGCTTGGTGTCCTCCGCTTGATATTGCTTTATATACGTTAACGTTTGAATATTTGTTAAGTGGTGTTCAGTATGATGTTTTTGGCAAATACAATGATGATCCTCGTATTGCCTATTTTAAGGATGAAAACGTTGCAGAAGCAGTGGCTGATTTTCAGTGTCAACTAGCAAGTATAGAAGTAGAAATTTGCAAGCGTAATAAAACGCGAGCGATGCCTTATACTTTTCAGTTGCCTTCTATGATCCCGAATAGTACGAGTATTTAAAATCTATCGGCGTTATGAAAGTCAGTTATAGCGCCGTCACCTCAAACGTCATGAAACAGTTATATACCCGAGCCTAGGTCGTATGAAGTGTATTGGCTATTGATAGCAAAGGTATGCTGATCACGACCATTTTCTTTTGATTGATATAAAGCAGCATCGGCTTCTTTTATCAACGTAGCGGGATCTACATTAGGTAATGCTTTTATTGTCGCGATACCAATACTTATAGTGACATGTTCGGCGGTTTTTGAAAATTGATGAGAGATTGCTAAATCTCTTATTTTTTCCAAACAATGTATAGCAAGGTTTTCAACTGCATTTTTATCTGACGTTGTCATTAAAATAGCGAACTCTTCACCACCATAACGAGCGACAAAGTCATTTTTACGTG
>JAWSUX010000146.1:0-17721 GCA_033852215.1 Colwellia sp.
GAGTCAAAGTTACCACTACTCGTTTTAGTTGATGATGAACCAGAGGTACTTAATGCGTTAGTACGTGCACTGCGGCAGCTAAAAGTAAGGGTTAAAGCTTTTGAGTCAGTATTAATCGCACTAGAGTTTTGTCAACAAAATCAACCTGAAATTGTTATTTCTGACCAGCAAATGCCAGAATTAGAAGGTTGTGCTTTTCTAAATGAAATAAAGGCACTTTGGCCCAACTCGCAAAGAATAATTTTATCTGCACACCACGACTTTGCAAAAATATCTGAAGCATTTAACTCAGGGATTGTGGAGCGTTTTATTTGTAAACCTTGGGACAATAAAGAGTTAAAATTTATTATTAATAAAGCACTAGATAAAAGACCAATTGAGAGTACAGAAAATTCAGAAATATCCTTGCTAAATGAGCCAATAAATTTTCATGGTATTGTTACTGCAGATGATGCGATGAAGGAGCTTTTTGTCGGTATTCGGCATGCGGCAACAACTAATGCCCCTATCTTTATTACAGGTGAAACAGGTACAGGTAAAGAGCTGGTTGCAAAAGCTTGTCATAAAGAAAGCTTTCAGCAAGATCAGCCCTTTATCGCTGTAAATTGCGCAAACTTTACTGAACACTTGATGGAATCTCAATTATTTGGCCATACTAAAGGTGCGTTTACTGGGGCTACAGGCCCTCAGGATGGAGTATTTGCTGCAGCTAAAAGTGGTATGTTATTTTTAGATGAAATAACCACGCTATCAAAAACATTGCAGGCAAAATTATTAAGAGTTGTGCAGGAGCGAGAATTTACTCCACTTGGCACGAATAAAATGGAAAAATTTCATGCGCAACTTATTTCAGCGTCGTCAAACTCGATAAGGCAAGCTGTGATAGATGGTGACTTTCGAGAAGATCTTTATTATCGATTGAATGTTATTACTTTTGCTTTACCGCCCTTAAGAAATCGCGGTGGAGATATTTTATTAATTGCTCGTTACTTCCTGAAAAAATACAGTAAAAGTGAAAATAAGTCATTCGCGAAATTCTCAAAAGGTTGCCTGCAAATTATCTGTCAATATGACTGGCCTGGAAATATCAGACAGTTAGAGAATATTATTCATGGCATGATTATTTTAAATACTGGTGATAAGTTAACAAGTGAAATGATTATCAAAGCGCTATCTACTACTGTTGGTTTATCAGATAAACAGGTTCCTGAACTTTGTATAAATCGACAACCACTAACTCAACCATCAAATAACGACTCTGAGATAATTCCGCTTTGGTTGATGGAAAAAAACGCCATTGAGAAAGCAATTGATTATTGCCATGGCAATGTACCTCAAGCTGCAGCATTACTCGAGGTAAGTCCATCTACGCTTTATCGAAAAAAACAGAGCTGGTAAATTTTGAGTACTAGTTTATTTTTCGGGGGATTACCGCTGTAGTTATTATGTTTTAGCACATGAGTAAGTACTGTTGCACATCTCTTGCTCTACTCTCCCATGATTCATCAATAACGCATTCTTTTCTTGACTGTTTTATTTGGGTAATGGCGAGTAAATCATTAATACTTTCAAGTTTGTTAAAATTTATTATTGGTGCTATTTCAGCGTTTGCTAGCAGTATTGCTTGATAAAAGGGTTTTACAGAACTTGCTATCTGTAGGTGTTTTCTATAGCCATTTAAGGCATTAAAATTCGTAGTAACCACGGGAGTGCCACTTGCTAAATATTCTCTTAATTTGAGCGGATTACACATTTGAATTTGTTTGTTGTTTACAAAGGGGAGAATAGCAACATTCCAATTTTGTATATATTTTGGTAAATCATTATGGGGCTTAGTTCCTAAAAAGTAGACATTGGTATATTGTTTCAGTTTATCTATATTACAGTCAATTTTACCTATAAAAACAAAAGACCAATGTGGCAATGCTTTAATTGTTTGAACTAATAGGTCTTGATCTAACCATGTGGAAATACTGCCATAAAACCCAGCAATCGGCTTCCCTCGTGGCAAGTCACTAGGGGAAGCGTGAACGCGTTTACTAAACAATGAAAAATTGACGCCATGAGGAATATTAACGACTTTATTACTTGGGAATTTGTCTAGCAGCTTCTTACTGGCGGTAAAAATGTAACAAGTTTTCTTTACTAACTCTGCTTCTTTTGATGAAACAAAGTCGTGGTCAACGCCGGCAAGGCTGCTAAAATCATCTCCACAATAATAAACACAGTCAGTTTTATCAAATAATTCTAAGTAATCTACAGAGGTAGGTAAAGATGTCCAAATAATAGGATTTTTTACTTCTATTTTTTTGCATGCTACCTTTAGTTGCCACTTTAAAATAACCTTGCTTATTTTCAGGGCAAGCCAGCTCTTTGCACAAGGAATCACCAATGGGTTGATGATGATAAAGTTATTATCAGAGTTATTTTCATCTGTAACGTTATTATCCTTTGGTTGACTAAATAAAAATGTCCTCACTTTATTAATTAGTCGGCCAAAATCATGTTTAGTAAACTTTGGTTTTCTTAGACCGATAGAGTTTAGCCATATAACTTGTCGTGTTTGACTAAGTATACTTACAATGTGTTGGGTTGAGCTGGGGTGTGCTCCCCAATCCTCGCCAAACACAATAAGAGGTCTATGCTGCGTTGATAATGTTGAATTAGTCATTGTTTTCCTCCTCGATAGACTTGATAACTTGTGCTGGAGTTCCTGCTGCTAATACGTTGCTAGGTAAGTCTTTAGTGACAACACTACCCGCAGCGACAATAGTGCCACAGCCGATGGTTACCCCTGGCATTACCTTTACGCCTGTAGCAAGCCATACGTCATTCTCTAGAGTAATATCACCTACTTGTGAATCCGTATCTGGTTTGCCTAAGGCGCGTAGTTTTGTATTAACAGGGTGTCCTGGATAACCCGCAAGGTAGCAATCACCTGCAATACGGACGTTATTACCAATAGTTATTTTATTTCCCACGGATATCGATGTTCGCCAAGCGATACCTACATTGTCACCAATGACTAATTGAGGGATCGTTTTGCCGACGGCTCGACCACTTATTGTTGTCATGGCTGCTAATCTGACTTTATTCCCCATTGTTATGTCTACACTGCCAATAGTTACGGGCAAGCCACCATATAAATAAAGGTGTTTTGGCTTGTTTTTAAGTCGAGACTTAAATATAGGTGTGTAATAAATAATGCGCAGTACATCGGAAATTATTTGTTTCAATACTATGTGAATTATATATAGCAGTTTGAATAATAAAGGGATGTTTGGCATCTCTATGGTTTTAATTTTAAGCCATAGTGTTTTTATCAATTGGGCTAGAAAGTTGTCACTTGTTTTAGCCCATTGTTTGGCGTGATGTATATTAAAAGTATTCATTCTACTGTCACCGATTTGGCTAAATTTCTGGGTTGGTCAACATTTTTGCCTAATATTTGTGCACAAAATAGCGCGAGCAGCTGTAATGGGAGCACACTGATTATAGGCAAGGTTGATTCAGGCATCGCAGGAAGCTCAAAAAATTCATTTTCTTTTAAATTAACGTATTCTCGTATAGAGATATCTCCAATAATAAATAGTGGAGCATTACGGGCTTGAACTTCTTGAATATTTGACAGTAGTTTATCTGTCAAGCTGTCTTTAGGTGCAATCACAATGACGGGCATTTGCTCATCAAGCAAAGCAATAGGGCCATGCTTTAATTCACCTGCTGCATAACCTTCAGCATGTATGTAACTAATTTCTTTAAGCTTTAAAGCGCCTTCTTGCGCTATAGGCGTGAGAATTCCACGACCGAGAAATAAAGTGTTTTTATAACGACAGAGTTGTTTTGCTATGTTTTTCATATCTTCGTAACGCGCTAAAATACTTTCAATTGATTTTGGTAAACGTGAAAAATCGACTTGCAGCTGTTCTAATTTTTCACTGCTTAGACATTTTCTTTGTTTTCCCGCTTCTAGAGACATTTTATAGAATATTGCTAACTGACAAGTAAAAGCTTTTGTTGAAGCTACGCCTATTTCAGGACCTGCATAAATTTCAAAAGAGAACTTTGCTTCTCGGGCAATGCTGCTATTAGGCACATTGACTAACGCTAATGTTTGAGATTTTTTGTGTTTGGCATATCTCAGGGCTGCCAATGTGTCGGCGGTTTCGCCTGACTGTGATACAAAAATGGCTAACTCGTTATGATCAATGATCGGTGAACGATAGCGGTACTCAGAAGCTATATCGATTTCTACTGAAATATTGGCATATTTTTCAAACCAAAATTTAGCTACTGAAGCTGCATAATATGAGGTGCCACAAGCAATAATGGTAATTTTACTTAATTTATTAAAATTAATTGCTGAATATTTTGAGGGGTGAATGTTCTTAGATAGATTACTAAGTAGTGCCGTTTGTTCAAAGATTTCTTTTTGCATGAAAGAGCTATGCTTACCTTTTGAGACGACTTGTGTGCAATTGTTATTGTTTATGTAATGGATTTTTTTATTGAGGGATTGACCGCAAAGTCTTATTTCTTGAGCATTTAATTTTATTAATTCATTATCTTTAGGGTAGTATATTTTACCACTGTCTTCCCCTAAAGCCATTGCATCAGAAGCGATGTAAACGCCATTGTTTCCTTGCGATATAACTAAAGGACTTCCTTGTTTTATAGCATAGAGATTACTATTGTTATCGTTAATTAAAATACCAAGAGCATAACTGCCTTCTAATTGCTCAATAGCCTTCTCAATGGCTTCTTCTTGAGTCATATGTAGGGACAGATAATAGCTAATAAGATGTGGAATTACTTCACTATCAGTTGAGCTTTTAAACTTATGCCCTAAGAGCGATAATTTTTGTTTTAATAACAAATAGTTTTCGATAATGCCATTGTGTACAACGGAAACCTGGCCACATTGATGAGGGTGGGCATTAGTTTCTGTTGCCTTTCCATGCGTTGCCCAGCGGGTGTGCCCTATAGCACATTGACCATCTAAAGGATGCTTTGATAATATATGTTTTAAGTTATCAAGTTTACCTTGTACTTTTAGAGTTTGAATTTGATTGTTAGCTAATATTGAGATGCCAGAAGAGTCATAACCTCGATATTCAAGTCGGCTTAAACCATCTATTACTGGGTTGATTGCAGATTCTGCAACTGCTCCTATAATTCCACACATAATAAATACCTCTTTATTTTCGTTAATTTACATCTTTATAGTGCAGTTATTAAGCCAATAAAAATGAACTTGTAAATCAGTTGGTTACGATTGTATTGTTGGTTTTACAGTTTATGTTTTGCATTTTGCATTTTGCATTTAGCTAATTGGGAATACATTTGAGAATTTTTGAATAACAATTTAGATGGGAATAACTTTGTGCTGAAATTTTAGCTTGTTTAGAAATTTTGAATAATAAAGCAGGTTCATTGATTAGTTGAGTCAGCACATGAACTAAGCTCTGAATGTCATTGGGGGTGTATTTTAAACAGTCATAACCATTTATTAAATGTTTATCCCAATAGGCATTATCAGCGGGTATAACAATGGCTAACCCTGCAACCATTGACTCTAAAATGGATAGGCCAAAAGGCTCATGTTCAGCTGTGGAGATAAATACTGATGAGTTTGCTCTGATATCATTTAAATCTCTAGGATCCGCATGCCATTGGATATTATTAATCTCATCAACATTGGTAATATCAAAGTAGCTATCAGTTACGGGTTTAATATAACAGATACTGGCAAAATATTTATTGTTGTGGCTTGGTAGCGCATTTAGCTTTGCCATCGCTGCGATAAATAGTTCTATACGTTTCCACTTTAATAAAGAGGCTGCCCAGAAAAAACCAATCTTGTCATTTTTTGTTTTTACTTTGATTGTTGATGCCTTTATGCCATTTACAAAGGGAATAAATTTTGTGCTTTCTATGTAGCTATTCGTATTATCTTTTTGTAGTGCTTTTAAAATAGAAGCTTGAGTTGAAGGTAAATAAAACACCTGTTTAGCTCGCTTTAAACCAAAAGCTGCAACTCTAGAGTTAGCAATATCACCTTGGATAAGCTGAATAATATTTATATTAATCAGTTCGCTGAGAAGGTATAGAGAAAAGTCAACACAAGGGCCCGAAAGGCCAATTATTTTGTTTATTCTTTTTAGCTTGCACAAGTTAACAAACAAAGATGATAAATAAATAAAGTGTTTGATAAAGTAGAGTACCCCAGTCGTTTTTTTTATTAAGCACAAGGGAGAAAATAAAGGGGTGAAGTGAACATTACTGCTGCGCCATGACTCTCTATCATTTGAGATCACGCAAACTTCTATACAGTCAGGTAATTCAGCTAAAATTGTTTTCATCACCTCTTTTGAACCACCTTTAAAAGGCACGGGATCATAAATTAAAATACGATTAATCATGAGTTTTCCTCCACAAAAATAATAGGGATACTCGTTTGTATAGCTTACTTAATAAGGCTTTTATCACTAAGTGAATATGTTGGATGATGCTTTGAATGCCTTGACCACTTTCTTCCTGCTGCAATAATGTTTGATAAGCTGAGTCAAAAGCAATGAACTGTTGCGCTAATGAAAATTTTTCTACGATATGGTGATGCGCATTTGAAGCAATTTTCTCTCTTAACAATGGGCTTTTAACTAAAAATTTGATGGCATCAACAAGCTCGGTAGTATTATTAGGTGAAATTAATAGCGCATTTTTTTTATCCGTGTAAATTTCGTTAATACCTGAAATATTGCTGGTAATGACAGGTAATTTGGCAATACTCGCCTCAGCTAAGGTTAAGCCAAAAACTTCTTCTGAAGGAACAGAAACAAAACAGTCAGCATTGCTTGAGTAAAGCTTAGCGACTTCATTACTATCAGAGAAAAACTGGATGTCATTATCTAAATTTAACTCTGTTGCCAGATTAGTTAATTTTGTTTTTTCACTGCCACTGCCAACAATGACCAATTTTACTTGATAGTCTTTTTTTAATTTATCTAAAGCATATAAAAGTTGTTGTACTGACTTTCTTGGAATTAATGAGCCAACATATAACATAACAAAATCGCTAGTTTTTGCCGATAGTTTGGCTCTGATATCGATTGGCGATGAACTCAATGCTCGCTGTGGATCAATACCATTATAAATTACACTGACTTGTTGGGCTGAAAACTCATTCTTCTTGAATAGTTGGGTAACAGCGTTACTTACACCAACAATACTACTTGCAAGATGAAACAATAACGTTAGTCTATCTCTATACATATAACGCGCATGTAAATGTAGCAATAATGGTATGCCGGTGAATTTACAGACAGGGGACAGCCATTGGCAAGGTGCACCATTGTTGCAATGCACTAAGGAAATATCATATTGTCTTAATAACTTTTTTGTTTTTATTAATAATTTGAAAAACTGTAAAAAATTCCATTTAGGCGTTGTCCAGTAGCCAATACAAACAAAGTTATCAATAATGACTTCAACACCTAACTTTGTCGCTTGTTCTGCTAACACCTCACTGTTACACCACAAAATAGGTTTATATTGACTTTTTTTTGCTGATTTAAGCAAATCTAGCAGCACAATTTCACTTCCTCTGAGCCAGTTATCACCATAGTGAACATACAAAATACGTTTTTTGGTTGCTTGCTCTTGTTTGTTGTTATCACTCATACCAACTCCTCATATTAACGACTTAATTTACTATTTAGTTCACGGCTGATTTATCGACTCTAGATAGCGCTTTAAAGCGATAACCAAAGCAACTTGTAAATATACCGGCCAGATAAAGCCCTGAGTTAGAAAGGTGCCAGAGACAATAAAACCAATAATTCCAGCTGGAGCAGCATTTAAAGCGACGCGTATCCCAGGTGAGTGCTTTTCGGCATCGAGATTTTTTAGCATATTTAACGACATTATTAAGGTGCTAATGATTAAACTAACAAAAAGCACTAGCCCGACGAAACCAGACTCAGCTAACACCCCAAACCAAGTGGAATGTACTGCATGATTTAAACCGTCCCAGTGTGTGCTGTAGGAGAAGTAGTTGTAATAGAAATTACTGATGCCTACACCAAAAATAGGATTGTCCAATGCCATATTCCAGGCAGCTTCCCACGCGTAAAGGCGCCCCATAGCTGATTCATCTATGCCTTCTTCCGCAGCGCCACCCGATGCCCTTTCACTGATACCCGCCACAATAAATAATACAGCTACAGCAATAGCGCCTCCTGAAATTAATAAAACTTTTGAACGTACTCTGTTGTAGGCAAACAGGCTGGCCACGGCTAAAAATCCTAGTAGACCGCCGCGACTTTGTGTCGCTAACAAAGCATAAAGTAAAATGCAAAAAGTACTAAAGCTGAAGAGTCGTTCGAATGTAGAGAGTGATTTTTCTAGAAAAGTAGCGATAGCAAAAGCCATAGGGTACAAAAGCACTAACGCTAAATCATTTGGATCCCCCAATAAAGACCCTATATCCCTTCCTATGGTGACTCTAGTTCCTTCGACCAAGCCAATACTATTGAATTTGTTATAGAGGGCAACAATACCTACACAAGCACCTGAGAAAATGAATAATCGACTTGCGGTGATAAAGTGGCTTTCTTTGCGCATCATCCAAGCAATAACAAAAGTCATTAATATAATTTTGCTGTAAACACCAGTCCAAGCACTTTTTGCAACCGCGGCATTACTAGCAAAGGGAATTGCAATGGTTACCAGTAAAAAGAAAAGTATAAGAAAAGTGAATTGTGGGCACCAGTATGGGTAAAGGTTTTGGCTTATGGTCGCTCGTAAAAAAATAACAAACAGCGCCGCTAATGCTAACAATAGTGGTAATTTTAATGGCTCTAAAAAAGGAAAAACTTCATGAATACGGAAAAATGAAAAAATAACAAAAGCTAAAACGATATAAAATGAAAAATTTACTACGCCCCAAAGTGCAAAGGGAATAAGACCGACAACTATTAATACCAGTGGATGGGGAAATAGGTAGAGTGCCAATATTGATAACATTAACAGAGTTATCAGGCTTACTATATTTAAAGGAGCAGTCATAAATCACCTTAAGCCACTTGACCAAACCAAGTCGCAATAAAAGCGGCGCTGATTGCGGAAAACAAATAACCAAACTTGTAAGGCAGGTAAACCTTCTTTTGACTGAAATAATAGAAAAGTGTCATACGCATTATATTGGCTGCTATTAAAGCAACAAGTGCGCCTTTAATCATCAATAACGGCACTAATATAATAAGTAATAGTCCGCCGAAACTACACGAGGCTAGATTAATGTTCATTTGCACTCGAGAGTTTTTTTCTACAAAGCAGCCTAAATTTAATAACTCGGATAACATCTTAAGCAAGGTGCAAAGTAATAACCAAGGTAGTATGCCTATAGCTGTGTGATACTCTACTGGTGTAAGAAGCTCAATTAAAAAGGGCCCTAATAAACCGAGTCCGCCACAGATGAGTACAGAAATAATAGCGCCGATTACTGCAAAGTGTGCATTTAATGCTTTACCATTATCTTCTTTAAGCATAGAAAATCGTTTAGGAAACCACCACAGAGTAAAAGGCTGAATAAGTAGTGTTGGTACGAGAGCAAATTTTATTGCAATGGCATAGGCTGCAATTTCGACAGCGCCAAAGTACTCAGCCAATAACCACCTATCCATTCCTGACAGGGTAAATGTAGCAACACCGCCAATAAAGATAGGGCCAGCATAAGATAGTATGCTTTTAACATGTTTTATTGATAAATTTATTCGTGTTTCTCTTAGCATAATTACACACAAAATTAACGCAACAACGACTGCTGAAACTGCTCCTGCAGCTAAAATGCTGGTGATGCCCCAACCATTAACCAGCCAATAAAAAGTGAGCGTTACTTGCAATAATACTTTTAACATCGAAATAGTGAAAAATAGGCCTGCTCGCTCCGTGATCCGTAACCAAGCTAAGGGGATGTTAATTAGCCCACCGACAGAAAGTGCCACACCTAATAAATAGAGTTCATTCTCTGTAATGATTCCAGGTAACAGTAATAACAAATCTTTAGAGTACAAGTGAAAAGCGGTATATGAAATCACAGCGATGATACCTGCAACGAATAAACATTCTGCTGCATGGTCTTGCTTTTGTTCAATGTTATCGGCCAAGCCCACAAAGCGATATAACGCTTCAACCAAACCAAAGCCCAAAATAATAGAAATTACATTTGAAAATACCACTAATACTTCTAATCGCCCATAATCAGCGGGTATTAGATAGCCGGTATAAACGGGCAGCATGATTAAAGAAATACCTTTCATGAGAAAAATGCTTAACCCATAAAGTGCGGATTGGTTTAATAAACTTTTATATCGATTATTTAGCATGGTATTCCCCTACTAAAGCTTTAAGGTAAAAATTGAAAATTTTTGGAATAATGACATCGGCAGAAAAATTATTTTTGATGTGCTGGTAAGCAAATGACGAAATTTTTTGACGCTGTTTGATTGACAATGCTTGCGCTTGTTTAATCGATTCAATGAACGCAACATGATTGAATGGTGGAATGAGCCAGCCATTGCGATTATTTATCACTACGGATGAAATACCACCAATATCATAGCTAATAACAGGGATCCCTCTGACTAATGCTTCTATAGCAACAAGGGGTAGACCTTCCTCTCGACTGGTTATACATAAAAAACTTATTTTTGACCAGTGTCTATTCATTGAATCAACATGGCCCATTAAGGTGACATTATTTGTTGCACAATGGCTAATTTCTTGAAACATTGGGCCGCTACCATAAATAGAAAATTCGTACTGTGGTAGTTGCTCAGCCAAGTGTAAAAATAAATCAGGTCCTTTTTCATGGCTTAATCGACCAACAAAAGCTATTTCTTTAGCTGGCGCGGTTGTTTTAAAATTTTTGCTTGGTAACTCAATGAAGTTATCAATAACTTCTGCGGTAAGGCGTGCCGACTTTTTAATTTGTTCTGACACACAGATGCAAGGGAAAGAGTGAGCGGTCATGTTATCAAGCCAGCGATATAGCCTAATTTTAAAATTACCTTGTTCACCGGAATGGAAAGTTGAAATAACGGTTTTATTCGCTAACTTACAAGAAACTCTCCCTATAATGCCTGCTTTATAACCATGGGTATGGACGAGATTAATATTAGATTCTTGTATTAGCTGGTAAAATGTTGATAACTTACCGTCTAATTTTAACAGTATTGAGCGAAGAAACTCGTCTGACTCAAAGACCGGGTGCTTACCATAATCATTTAACAAAATAATTTGAACATGATGACCTAATTTATGTAAACCTTTAGCAAGATTAACAACATGGGTTTCTATGCCCCCGTAGTTTTTACTGTCAAGCAGTAAAGCTATTCTTAGGATTTCAGTAGTCATAATAAACCTAATGTTGAGGGGATATAACTTGATTTTGCATAAAGCAAGCCAGTTAAAAGTCAACGCTTAACGCCATGTATTTACTATATTTATTTTTAAAACGTTTTTTTTAATTCGCAAATTGCATATATGGGAATTGCCTTGCAAAGCAAATTAGTAATTTGGCGCTATATACAAGCCACTTCCTGATTCGTATCTTGAAGTCGTTTGGGTATAGCTAATGTTTGGCGTGAATTGTGATGGTCGGAATACTAAATGAAGTAATCAGTGGTATTGTGCTTTTTGAGCTAAAATTTAATAAGTGAAATAAAATTTGTCATCGGAGCGGTAAAAAATAATGGATATAAAATTTTTTATTGCGCTAATACTTATATGCTTGCCAAGCTTTAGCTGGCTGCTACTTAAGCAAGTCCATTCTCCTTGGTGGCTGGAAAATATTAGTTCAACACCTTTCATTATTTTGATTTTTTATCTGTTTTTGATGTTAGTGCTCAGCAGTTTTATTTCATTTCAGCAATGCCTTGCTTATTTTATCATTAATTTTATTTTGCTCGTTTGTTTAAATGGCATGTTTTCTTTCAATAAAAAAACATGCTATGAACCCATTAATTTTTTCCAGTTCAATATGAAATATACTGAAGAAGAAAGACATCTGACTGAATTAATTGACTACCTTATTGCTGAACAATACCATTTAATTACTCTGCAAGGAGTCAGTCAGCAGTCAAAGCAACAGATAATTGAAAGGTTAAGCCCTTTTTATCCTCACTTTATTCGTGGTGAAAGCGATCATCAGCAAGCTCACAGTGACCAACTGCTATTCAGTCATTATGCTTTTAAAGATATTAAATATATCAAGAGTGGGCAAAGTAGCTTTTTAATTACCAGTCAATGGCAGCTGCCAGCGAGCGAGATCAATTTGCTCTCTTCACACCCACCTTCACCACGCAATGAGAAACTTTGGCAAACGCGAAATAGAACCTTATATCAATTGAAAAATGCGCTAAACCATCCCGCAGAAAATACATCATTAGTGATTGGTGATTTAAACCTTTCTAAGCACTCAAGTAGGATAAATATTTTGAAGCAGGGTATGAATACAAAATTCATCAATTCATGGCCTAATACACACTATACTACTAGTCTATTCGGTTTAGCGATTGATCACCTATGGGTATCAAATCCAGCTGAGGTTTGTAATAGGCAGCGTGTTGACAAGTTTAATTGGTCAGATCATTATGCGATAAAAACCCAGGTTGGTTTCAAATAAGCACCAGGCTGACTTGGCATTTAGACAGAAATATTGAGTAATACTATTTTTGCTAGTTTCTTTCTAAGCTTAGCCATTAGCTTAGGGAGTATAGAGTTTAATCGGTAGGTTTCTCGCTGTAACTCAGCTAATAAAGAGGGGTTGCTCTTGTCGTTTATTATAGAGCCGATTAAATTCACTTTTTTCAGTTTGAGCTTTTCAATACTTTCTTGAATTAAGCTTGCTGGCGTTTGTCCTGCTTCAATGACTAACAAAGTACCTTCACAAACCTCACAAATAGTTTCAGCAGGTATATTACTTTGATTTAATGAGGTCAATGCTGAGGTATCAAAAATAATACAATCAAAATCAGCCAACCAGCGTTTGATTGCCTCAAGCAATAAATTACTTTCTCGGTATTGCAAAACATCACGGATATTTTTAGGTGCAGTAAGCAAGCTATAACCTTTATTTTCAATCGCAATAATTTCATTTCCTGTTATTTTGTTTGCGTTTAACCTACGTAGATTTTCTGATAAAACGGGGTTAAATGTATTCATTTCAACTAACAATACTTTTTTGCCAACGACTTGCGAACGCTCTACCAGTGCTTGAGCAATAGTGGTTTTTCCTTCATTGGATTTAGCAGAAGTTATCGCGATGGTTTTATAACCTGAGCCGATGGTTTGATTATAAATAGCTTCAACTTCGGCATAATGAATAGGTAATTCTTGCATATTATAACCCTCCAACAATGGCAACAAGTGAGACAATGCTCACCATGTCTTTGACATTTTCCATAAAAACGTTCCAGCTGCTTTGAGATACATCAGGTACAAAAATTGTGTCGCCAGCGCGTACTAGCGGTAGCGTATTAAAGTCTGGGTGCTCAATAAATGCTTCTAAATTAAAAACTCGGCTAACATTCTCTTCTGCTTGGCTTCGAGAAATATTTACCACCATAATTTTTTCTATATAAGCCGTTTGAGTCGGGCCGCCTGATTCGGCAAGTATGTCTAACACTGTCATGTCTGCGCTAAATTGATAACGACCGGGTTTGTCTACTGCACCAATAATACGAACCGTTTGCTCTTTTTTGTTGTCTATCCAAGGTTTGTTTCTTTCAGGTACATAGATAGTGTCACCAGATTTTACAAAGGGTAATAACGTTTCATCTCCAGTTTCAAAATATAGCCCTAGATCAAGCGTGGATACTTTACTTTGATGGCTGTTACGGTGAGTTATTTTTATATTGTGAATATCGGCATGTTGGTTTGGTCCATCTGCAGCTGACAAAATATCTAAAAAGTGTAATTTGTTATTGAACGCATAACGTCCTGGTTGGCCTACTTGACCAAAAACATAAATAGATGATTCTTGTGATTGGCGTAACCAGCGGGCTTTATTGTCAATTACATCTCGTGGTCGTTCACTGATGATAATAGTATCTCCTGCGCCCACTTTTGGTAATAAGGAAAAGTCGCCGCCTTCAGCAATGAAATGATCTAAATCAAAAGGCGCCATTCGTTTGGTATTACCTTTTTTAAGTACGCGTACCTGAGACATATCAGCGTCTTGAGTTGGCCCACCTGCATGCGCTAAAATATCAAGGAAAGTCATTTCGTCGCCCCATTCATAACGTCCCGGTTTCTTTACCGCACCGATAACTTTAATGGCTCTATCAGGAGTGATTTTAAGCCATGACTTTTCGTTCATATCTGTTTTTTCGGGTACAAATATAGCGTCACCTGGGGATACTTTTGGGATCGAAGCTTGTGTTAAACCCTCGGTATAAGCTTGTAAGTCAAAATCATCAACCTTTCCAGTTGCACGAATAATTCTTATTTTTCTTGATTCAGCGAAACGTGTTGGGCCGCCAGCATTGGCCAAAATGTCAAAAAACTTGGTGCCAGCAGGCGCTTCATATGCGCCGGGTTTGAAAACTTCTCCCATAACATACACTGTGCGTAAACCACTTTTGATTTCCTCTTCTTGGATGGGGATAAATAAAGTGGAGCCAGCAGTAATTTTTGGCATATGAGAAGCATCGCCAGTATCTAAATACGTTTTTAAGTCAAAAAGTTGTGGCGTGCCATTATTTATCACACGGATGTGTTCAACTCCTGCATATCTGGTTACACCACCAGCTCTCATTAACATATCGACAACGGTATTGCCTTTTTTAAAAGAAAAAACACCCGGTTTAATTACTTCACCAAAGACCTTAATCGCAGTCTCTGCCTCTGAGCCATCACCGCTAGCTGATAGTGTTGCCGCATCAAAATCCATTTGAACATTACCAATTAAAGGGGAAGCAGGGACAAAAATCACATCTAATGGGGCTATCTTCGGTAAAATAGAAAAGTTACCGGTATCTAGGTATTTCTTGTAATCAAAAGTCGTTATTTGACCATGACGATTCAGTTGTATTCTGTCGAGTTGAGCGCCAGCACTGGCTCCGCCTGCTTTTTGCAGCGCCATTTGTATGTTGCCGCCCTCTGGCAGATCTATCATTCCAGGTTTTTTAACAAAACCTAAAACTTGAATGGGAACCCGTCTTTCAATTAAGTAAACTTTAAAATTATTAATAGCGCGATACTCTTTACCTAAAATATCAGCTAGGTCTTTGTTTGTTTGAGTTAGCGTTTTACCGATAATCGCAACTTTACCCACTTCAGGTAAATGTAGCGTACCATCACGTTTTACTTGAAAAGGATTTTCAAAATCAACTTCACCAGGGATTTCAATTTGAAGTACATCGCCGGGGCGAATGGTTATGTCTGCGGAACTAGCATAACTCGTCATTACAACTAAATAAGCCAAGAAGGCTACTAATAATCTAGACATGGTCAATCTCCTAACTGCTATCTTTATCGCTTGTATCTAAAAATAAAGTAATAGATGTGTAACGATTAAATACTCTTGAAACGTCACTTTTTTCTATCTCCCTGATATATTTCTCTCCGTTGGTTTCTATAACAATTTGTGATGTTTCAATTCCTTGATCGGTAAAGTACTTTGCCACGCTTTTTGCCCGTCTTTTACTGAGTTGTATGTTATATGCTGCGCTGCCTTTACTGTCGGTATGGCCACTGATCAGTAATGTTGAATTAGGATAGCTTTTTATTAATTCAACAAGCTTGTTTAGTGATTGGTAATATATTGGTTTTATTTTATCCTTGTTAAAATCATACAGTGTTTCGGTTATTAAAATGTGTTGCTTGCTAACATTTTCTTTAACCGTGGAAGGGGGGTGGCATTGATCAAATTCCCCTTCGTTATACCAGCGTTTTAATACTATTTTGTTATTGGTAATTCCACAGCCTAATTGGCCTTTTATGTGTTGATTAATACAACGAATTTTTCGCATTTGTCGATCGAGTTCAACTAACGTTATAAAGGCATCTTTCTCCATTTTTGCATTATGCTCTTGCGTTGCCTGAGTTAAGTAGGTTTGTGCAATAGTTAATTGTCCTGCTATGCACCGTTTAGATTCTTGTTGCTCCAATAACAATAATTGAGATTCAGCACTATCGATATAAATTTGCATTTGAACTTCGTTCAAATTTTCTGAAACATCAACAACAGAAAATAAATTGGCGTTGTAATTGGGTGCTGTTGAAGAACTACAGGCCGATAATGTCAATACTGCACAGAGTGACAATAAAGCCGGTTGAAAGCTCATTAGCTGGCAACTTGAAAGGTAGTAGTTGTTTCTAAGTAGCTATCGATATTTTGATAACAATTTATTGTTTTATCTAAAAATAGCATTTGAAAAAGCTCTAGCGGTTGTTTTGTTAACCCTATTACGCATACGATAAAACCTTTAGCTGCCATTCTTTTATATAAAAAAACGATTGCACCAATACCTGATGAATCGATAAATTGCACCTCTTCAAGGTTGAATATGATATTGGTAGTAAACTTACTATAAGCTTCTATATCATCTTTCATGTTTTTGACCATATCAGCATCA
Organism: Colwellia sp.; assembly: GCA_033852215.1. GTDB lineage: Bacteria > Pseudomonadota > Gammaproteobacteria > Enterobacterales > Alteromonadaceae > Colwellia. Next base: position 16,641 of record JAWSUX010000146.1, read on the forward strand.
AAATTTCCGTGCAGTTTAATAATAAAATCGTTATTTAGTTTGTTAGTTTCGTTTAACATGGCGGACCTCACAATTTAATTTAATACACTTCCTCTTTAGTAGAGCAATGTTTGAGCCATGTTTTATTTATATAAAATTCAGTTGGTTATAGTATGAAAGGAAGATGGCGTTGCATTATGAGCAAAATAAAATGCAAATTGCGAATGATTATTTGTGGATATACTCATCTTGAGGTGTGATGGGTATAAGTCGTTTTCTCAATACTACTTTATGTAAAGCAGTATGCTTATTTGTACTGCCGTTTACTATAACTTGATTAGCTCAAGTAACTGCTCTCGATAGAATTGATGTTGATGCCGACCACTAGTGTCCGCAGGAAGGTCTGCTATTGTGTAGGGTTTACATAACTCAATATAGTGAGTTATGCGATGACGGGGGATCAGGGAATGAACACTTTTTGTTAACCCGAGTTTTTTAATAAATTCAAGCTGGTAATGCGTTTCGTCATATTGGTTACTGAATTCATCTGCCACATTGGTAATGAAATAAATTTTTAGTTTGGTATTTTGGTTTATAACATCAATGACTGCATCCATTAATAGACTGGGTAAGGTACTAGTATAAAAACTTCCTGGACCAAGAAATAGAATGTCAGTACTTTTTAACGCCTGTAAAACCTCTTTGCTTGGTGTAACCATGGGAGTTAAGGCAAGTTTATTGATACCTTGATTCGCATGGTCGTCAACCTCAACCTCGCCAATATAACAATGTTCAGATGAGTGACTTACGAGGTGAGTAACTTCATCAGACATAGGTAAAATATTTGCCTTAATTCCTAAATATTCTCGCATGACTTGTACTGTTTCTGTCGGGCGAATGCAGAGAGAATCAACGGCACAAAACATTAAATTTCCTAAACTATGTCCTGATAAATCACCTAGCTTATCAAAGCGGTATTCGAATAAAAGTGATTTAGTTGATGACTCTTTACTCAACTTTGATAAACAATGACGTATATCCCCCCATGAAATTGTATCGCAGCTTTCTCTTAAACGACCAGTCGAACCGCCATTATCGGTCG
>JAWSUX010000147.1:0-12186 GCA_033852215.1 Colwellia sp.
TAGAATATATGAGAGAAAAAGTCATTAATGCTTTTGATGAGGAAAAGGAATAAAACCGAGCTGAACTCTTGAAAATTATCGTTATTTAGGTCAACGATATTCGAAAATTTAAATACTATAGTGGCATAAATAACGGTTATTTCTTAGCAAGGTAACTATCACTTGCAACATACCGATCGGTTGGTTATTATTTGTTAAGTAAAATAATATATGCGAGTGGTCATTATGGGTGATGCAGAACAAACCCGTCAAAAAATTCTAACCGTAGCTGCTGATGAAATACACCAGCATGGCTTTAAAGCGACAAGTTTGTCGGTAATTTTAAGCCGCTGTAATATTTCGAAAGGTGCGCTGTATTATCACTTTACCAATAAACTTGAACTTGGCTATGCCGTATTTGAAGAAATTTTTATTCCTATGTTTCTTGATACATGGCAACCTGCATTAGCTGATGAAGATCCTATTGAAGGCTTGTGTACTTTTTTCACTGATATGACCAATGAAATGGCTTGCAGTGAGGTGGTGTGTGGCTGTCCGCTAAACAATCTTTGCGAAGAAATGGCGAATGTTGACGAAGGTTTTCGCTTACGAGTGTTATCGATGCAAGAAAAGTTAAACCAACTTATTGTTGATGCGCTAAATAGAATTCATAGTGATTTACGACCTGAATTAAAATACAGCCAAGTTGCTTACTTTATTGTTGCGACCTTTCATGGCTCAACTAGCCTGAGTAAAAGTTCACGTAATAAAGCACTTTTTCAACAGGTTATTTCTGAATTATGCAGTTATATGCGATCTTTGAGAAAGTAATCGCTAGGCTCAGCCAAAATTATTAGAACTTAGCTATAATTTACCTTACTACTTATTACCATTTATTCTCAGATAATTATTCTTGTTATTTAAAAAATATTCACATACCGAACGGTCGGTGTTATGCTACGCCTTAAATAAACCGACCGCTCGGTTTATGGTTTGTAATAGCATTTTTTCACTTTAGAAAAACAAAACTTAATTAAGGAAATAATTCATATGCGTTTACTTTTGATTCAGGGTGTTGTGGCTTTAAGCATATTATTTTTAGTTGTATCCAATGCTTTCGCAGTGCCAGTAGAAAGCTATTCATCTCCCTACGTGGTATTAAAAAATACCGGAACGAAATTGTTTTCTAGTATTTCCGCCAATCAGCAAGCGATAAAGAAATTTCCCTATTTAATGCACGATATTGTTGAAGATGAGTTAATGCCATCAATTGATTATCGTTATGCCGCTTATAAAATTTTAGGCAAACATTTAAAAAACACTTCAAAAGAAGAGCGAGCAGGTTTTGTAGCAGCTATGCGTCAATACTTAGTAAGAACCTATGCTGCGGCGTTAACTCAATATAAAAATCAGCAAGTTATTTTTGAAGCAGATAAACCAACTCTAAATAAAAAAATTGTTGCCGTTAAAACACAAATAGTCGCGTTAAATAGTCCAACGATCGAAGTTGTTTTTAAGATGCGAAAAAATAGAAAAACAGGTGAATGGAAAGCATTTGATATGGTTGTGGAAGGTATTTCTTTGTTAAGTACTAAACAAGCAGAGTTAAGCAATAAAATTGCTAGGCAAGGTGTTGCGCAAGTAACCCTTGAGTTGGCGGCTTTAACTAAATAATAGTATTAAGTTCTATTTTACTCGTAATTGCTTAAAGGTATTATTGGTCGGTGCTGTGTAAAGCTGGTCATAGTGTTGTTGATAATATGTATTATAAGTCATAACAAGCAAATAGCCGTGTTATTATAGTGATATTACACTCACTCTTGTGTCGGTTATTATGTCAGACCTCTGCTTTATTCCATTTCAACAATCAATTGAATGCATTTCTTTCCCCGAGCGTTTTACCTTTCCATTTTATTACCAGCCGCACCCTTTGTGTTTAATAGCCACAGAAGAGTTACAACAAAAGTTGATGGCGGATAGCGCATATTATAATTTTGCTGACAGTGGCAAGATGTTAGGTGTACTTGTTGTAAGTAATGCGCAAGGTGAAGTCGGTTACCTTGCTGCTTTTTCAGGAAAGTTAACGATTAACAGTGAGTGTGATGAAACGAAAAATGAACTTACTCACTTTGTACCATTTATATTTAATAGTGAAATACCTGAAAGCTATTTTCAACGAGAGCAAGCATCAATAAATACATTGAATACTCAATTAAATATTCTAGAAAATAACGCTGAGTTGGCGCAAGAACAGAAAGAATTGACAGAGCTACTGTCAAAATCAGAACAGGAAATAATTCAGTTACAAAGTCAATTAACGGCGCAGCGAAAAACTAGAAAATTAAAACGCTCACAAGCACAAAATAACCTTAACGAAGTAGACCTCATTGCACTACAGAATTGTTTAGCAAAAGAAAGTATCAGTGATAAAAATTCACTTAAGTATTTAAAGCTAACGTGGCAGCAAAAAATTACAGCGAGCCAAGAGCAAATTAATATTAAGCTCAATGCCATTGACCATATTAAAACTGACCGTAAAAATCGTTCAGTTGCGCTACAGCAATACCTTTTTCAACAATATCAATTTTTGAATATTCAAGGCGATGTTAAAAATTTAACCGAACTTTTTAAAGACACTGCTTTTCATCAACGTTATGGTGTGCCGCCTGCTGGCTCAGGAGATTGTGCTGCGCCTAAGCTATTGCAGTACGCTTTTCAAAAGGGGTTTAAGCCGCTTGCTCTGGCAGAGTTTTGGTGGGGGAAGTCACCCAAATCAGCCATAAGGCAACATAAAAATTTTTATACTGCCTGTATAGGTAAATGCCAGCCAATTTTATCGCACATGCTTTCAGGTATGTTAATCGATGACGACCCTTTGATAACGAATGACATTGCTGAAGATGCACTTGATATTGTTTATCAAGATGAAAATATTGTCGTCGTTAATAAACCCAGTGGTCTTTTATCTGTACCAGGAAAAAACATCAAGGATAGCGTTTATACGCGTATGAAAACGTTATTCCCTCAAGCGGTAGGGCCACTCATTGTACATCGCTTAGATATGTCTACATCGGGTTTAATGGTGGTTGCTTTAACTAAGGAGGCAAATAAGTATTTACAGCAACAATTTATTAAACGCACAGTAAAAAAACGATACGTTGCCCTACTTGATGGTGATCTTTCCTTAGCGAAAGGAAAAACCGTAAAAGAGGGCGATATAGATTTACCTTTAATTGTTGATTTTGATGACAGGCCAAGACAAATGGTTTGTTTTGATACCGGTAAAACAGCGCAAACACATTGGCAGTTAATTCCTGCCGTAGCAGAGCAACAAGCGAATACTAGCAGAGTACGGTTATATCCTAAAACAGGAAGAACTCACCAATTACGTGTACATTGCGCTCATATATCTGGCTTGCGTATGCCAATAGTCGGTGATGATTTATATGGTACTGCTGCTAATCGTTTACACTTGCATGCTGAGTTGTTGGTCTTTGAGCATCCCGAAACTCAACAGTTAATGACTTTTGAAATTCCTGCTGATTTCTAGCTCAAAGATAATCATTTTATTATCCGAAAATAGTTAATTGATTCATCACAGTGCTTATAAGCCAGCTCTCAGGACAATGATATTATTTTTTTGTCATCCTCTATATATTTAAACTCAATAACGATTCAGGTTGAATTTTTGCGAAATCATCATAGTGGACTATAATTTCTAATACATTCTTCTCGCTACATCGTTATTTAAAGGATTTCAAGGAATGAGAGTATTAGTCGTAGATGATATGTCTTCAATGCGTAAAGTTATGCTACATATGCTGATTAGTTTAGGGCATAACAACAATGACGAAGCTGAAAATGGCATCGAAGCGCTGAAAATGCTGCATGCCAATGAGTATGATTTATTGATTACTGATTTACATATGCCTAATTTAAATGGCCAACAATTATTACATAAGATCAGGCATGATAAAAAGTTACGTCACTTGCCAGTACTGATGGTGACGAGCGAAGATGATAAACAAAAAATTCTATCTGTTGTTGCAGAGCAGGTAACTGCTTTTATGATAAAACCTTTTAGCATTGACACGTTAAGGAAGCAGTTGGATTGGGTTGAATATGAAGGTAAGGCGACAGTCAATTAACTAAAAATTCAATAGAAGTATAGGGTAATAAAACCAAGACAAAATTTTTGTCTTGGTTTTGGTGTAATAATTAATACTTGTTAATATTTATTTGCGGTAACTAACAGTAAATAAGTATTGTGCGGGTTGTCCTACATAGTGATTGTTAGTGACGTAATCTCTATCAAAAAGGTTATTAACTTTCAGGCCAATAACCCAAGCGTTAGCCACTTGGTATTGTGCACTAATATTTACTAAAGTATGACTTGGTAATGTAATAGTACCTGGCCACTCACTATCTTCACGCTCTCCTTGGTAATTTACACTCGCAAGCAAATTCAATTTTTCCCATTGGTGACTTACTTGATAACTAGCCGTGTGTTTTGCTCGGCGAATAAGTTGTTCGTCCGTTTTATTATCTTTTGCATCTAAATAATTAAACTGTAGTTGATGATCTACATCGAATAATTGTGCTGTTAGGGTTAACTCAATTCCCTGTATATTGGCTTGATTTAAATTATCTGGGTAATAAGCATAATTTTCATCGGGTTGCCACTCGATTAAATTATCTATTTCAGTATGATAAATACTTAATTCTGCATCAACTTGCTGAACGCTAGTTTTAACGAGTAATTCAATGCTGTTAGAAGTTTCAGCAATAAGATCTGGGTTGCCATAAGAGTAAGCATCTTTGGGGTAATATAAATCATTAAAACTAGGTGCTTTAAAGCCACTGCCTAAATTTAAACTGATTAATGAGTCTTGCGCAAAACGAAAACCGACACTGGCATTGTAAGTTACTTCACTATCTATATCTTCAATATCATCATAACGTAGTGCAGCATCTAAAATAATTAAGTCATTGTCAAAGGCTAAACGCGTAAATGCAGACTGTATATCGCGATCATTGTTCTCATAATCTGTGATGGCATCTACTTTTTCGTTAATCAGGTCTATACCAAAACTTGAACTTAACGAATGACTTAACTGATAACTTCCTAACCACGTACCTTGTAATCTTTTTGTTTCAAAGTAACTACCGTCTTCTTCGCTAACGTTTTTACCAAAGTTAATGTTTTTATTCTCTTGCTGACCAATAATAAATTGTTGTTGCCAATTCCCCGTTGTTTGGTTAGCAGATAATTGCCATTGATGTGTTTCAAAAGAACTTTCATCGGCACCGCCATAGGCATTATCGTATTCAGTTTCACCTTGATTATATTTTGCTAACCAATTTACTTGCCACTGCTTGTTTAAATTTTGTTGACCTACAATTGATATGTTTTCACGATTATAACCATCGTTATCTGGTTCAGCGAGGTCAAGAATATCGTAACCATCACTGGACTTTACTGAGGCTGTTAAAGTTGTGTTACCGTTACCATGGGCGATACCAGCACTAAAACTTGCTTGTTGCAATTGATCACTGCCAAGACCTAAATCAACAGCTATTTCATTAGGGCTAAGTTGGCGTGTGAAAATTTGAATAACACCACCAATTGCATCAGACCCCCAAAGAGCGGCTCTTGGTCCTTTAATTACTTCAATGCGCTCTATTTGTTCAGTGGCAAGGTTAGCAAATTCAATTTGCCCTAAAGTTGCAGAGCTAATGCGTTGACCATCAATAACCACTAATACATGGCCTGAGTTAGTACCACGGCTAAATAGCGAGGTATTTTGACCTGCGCCACCGTTTTGCGAAATTTGTAAGCCATTTATTTCATTTAATAAATCAGCGACTGAATTAGCCGTAGATAATTCAATGTCACTACGAGAGATGACTTTAACACTACTCAAAAGGTCGGCTTTATTTTGCTGTATGCGGTTAGCTGTTACTAAAAGCGATTCAAGCTCTTCTTTGTTTGTAACCTCAATATTAGCGACATCTTTATTTAGCGTATCATCATTGGTGAAATTGGCATAAGTTAATGCTGGTGTAATGGCACTAGCGACAGTTAAAGCAATAAGTGTTCTTTTCATTTTTTCCTTATATTGTCAGTACCCACCGTAAAGACAATGATAAATGTTGTTTTAGGCCGGTCTCCGGACTGTAGTAAAGTGAATACCTTTACTATCACCGTTGCGGGGGCAGTATTGCTTTAATCGAAGTGATTAATCAATTTCCCGTTTCATTTACTTGTTTCATTTTATTAAAATTAAACAAGTAAACACCTAAAATGTTTGGTTAGTTATTGATTTTTTAGTTTTACTCGAGCTAATTAGCCCTATATTTTATGTGATAGCAATATTCTGGTTTCGTCTACTGCTTGGCATAAATCTTTTAATGCAATCAAACTGCGCGCTGTCATGCGATGTAAAGCATCGGCATCAGGTTGAATTATTTGTTTGGTTTTAACCGCAGGAATTATTAACCAATCTTGCCAATTAAATGCTTCACGATCTTTTTGGTTTACTGATAAAGGCTGAATAATAAGCGCAACTTCTTTTTGTAATAACTGCTCAATGTTTATTTGCGGGTAGGGTGTTGCTGCTTGTTCAAATGGATTATGAACCTGACAAATGTTTAAGAACTGTTGCGGCCAACTACCTTTTGCGACGGTAGTTAATGGTCTAGACCATAATTCATAAAAGCCATTGATCTTCTCTTTATTCTGATAAATATTCTTTATGTTTTCTAGCTCTTGCTCAAACTGTAGGGCAATTATTTCCCCCTGCTTGGTATGACCACTAAGTGTGGCAAAGTAGCGTAATTCGCTAGCAATATCGCTGAAGGTATTAGGTTGAGAGTAAACAATAGTAAAACCAAGCTGCTTTAGGCGATCAAGATCATCACTGGGGTTACCACTTTTCCACGCGATAATTAAATCAGGTTGTAGTTCAATAACACGTTCAAGCTGCAAACGAACGTAATTTCCGATGCGTGGAATTGCTTTTGCTTGTTCAGGATAATCTGCAAAATCAGTGGTGCCAATAATTTGTTCTCCGGCGCCTACGTTGTAAAGCATCTCAACAATATGAGGCGCAAGGGCTATAATAGTTGGTTCTTTCTTACTCGCGTTATCAGCAGAGTTATTATTAGCAAAGCTCGTTTTACTTAGTAGTGAGGTAAATACTATGGCAATGAATAAAGTCATTACAGGTAGAAAGTTTTTCATTATTATCTCTAAATATTTTCTTGTTATCTTTAAGCTAACTCTGCTTCCTTGCATGTTAATGTTGATTTTTTGTTATGTGTCATTCATAGGCACTTTACCAATCAATGCCTTTTTGTGCTTTTATACCACTGTCAAAAGCATGCTTAATTGACTGTACTTCACTCACTGTATCCGCTAATTCAATGACCTCTCGATGGCAACCTCTACCTGTAATAATGACATGCTGATTGATAGGGCGATTTTTTAATGCCGTTAATATTTCAGCTAAATCAATATATTTATAAGCCAACATGTAAGTGATTTCATCAAGTAAAACAACATCAATATTGTTGTTGCTAAGTAAGTCCTTACTCTTCTGCCAAACTTTTTGTGCAGCGATGATGTCTGCTTCTTTGTCTTGAGTATTCCAAGTGAACCCTGTTGCCATTACGTCAAAGCTAACACCGGCATTTTCCAATAATGCGCGTTCACCACAAGCCCAAGTTCCCTTAATATATTGTGCAACAGCAGCATTAAGACCATGGCCAACAGCACGGGCAACAGTGCCAAACCCTGAGGTGCTTTTCCCTTTACCGTTACCAGTGATTACAATGAGTAAACCACGCTCTTCTGTTGCGTTTTCTATTCGCTCATCAACCTTGCCTTTAAGCTTTTGCATTCTTTCTTTGTGTTTGTCGGTACTCTTTTGTTCTGTGTTCTCTTTTTCGGTATTTTCTTTTTCGGTATTGTGTTCTTTTGATAAATCAGTCATGGGTGTTCTCTTGTTTTTTCAGTTTCTATTGAGTGAAATTAATTAATCACTCTTAGTGATTCAGACGAGTTTTGTACATAATAAATAAGAAGAATAAGCTGCCAAGCGCAGAAGTAATTATACCAATAGGGATTTCAGCATGTGGCAAAGCAGAGCGGGCGAGCACATCAACCCAAATAAGGAAACAAGCGCCAATTAAAGCACTACCTAATATTAGTTTTAATGTTGTTACACCAATTAGTTGTCTAACAATATGAGGGATCATTAAGCCAACAAAACCAATGCCACCACAGTAGGCGACTATTGTTGCAGTAAGCGCAGCGCAAAGTGCAAGCATGAGTAAACGAAGTTTATCAACATTGACCCCTAAACTTGCAGCACTTTCATCGCCAAGTAACAAGGCATCAATTTGTCTATGTAAGGCGATTATGGCAATAAAAGCGACGAATAAAACACTGGCGATAACATAAAAGTGACTCATTTCAACACGCGCTAGACTACCCATTAACCAAAAAATCACCCTGTTTGTGGCAAAGGGTTCACCAAAGTAAAGAATGAACTGGGTAATAGCTGCCAGCATAAAAGAAACAGCAACCCCCGCAAGTAATAATTGCTCCATACGCTGCAATACTTTCGCAATGAATACTACGATAATCACAGAGAATAAAGCTCCTAAAAATGCGGCTAAAGGTAACGCTATAGTTAAGTTGTCGGCGAGTGATATATTGGCAATAGTTGCCCCTAAACCAGCACCAGAGACAATGCCAAATAAATAAGGATCGGCTAAGGGATTACGGGTGGTATTTTGTAATATAGCGCCAGCAATAGCTAAACCCATACCGGCGACTAAACCGACTAATACTCTGGGAACACGTACTTGCCAAATGACCACTTCTATCATAGGGCTTTGGCAAGTACTTAATAAGCAAGTTACCAACTGCGATGTATTGATGTTAGCAGGGCCAAAGGTAATTGCAGCAAGTATTGAAATGACTAATAGTGCAATTAAAGAGATTAAGACAATGTTACTTTTACTCATCGTCATTACTCGTTTTTAGTATTTCACTTGGCAGATGAAAAGCAACTTGTGTTGCACCTGTTTCACTGTCTGTATACCGTTGACAAGGTAAGCGGAAGATCTTAGTTAATCTTGTCGGTGTTAACACTTCATCAACCTTACCATCACTGATGAGTTTACCTTGCTCAAGTAGTAATAAACGTGAGCAATAACGACTCGCTAGATTAAGGTCGTGTACTGTCATAATAACGGTAATATTTAGTTGGTTTACTAAATGTAATATTTGATGTTGATAATAAACGTCTAGGTGATTTGTTGGTTCATCGAGAATGAGTATTTCAGTTGCTTGTACAAGTGCGCGAGCAATTAAAATTCGCTGTTGTTCACCACCTGATAAGTGGTTAAAACTGTCATGTAAAACATGTGCTAAACCAACTTTTTTTAAAGCAAGCATGATTTGGCTTTTGTCGTGATCATTATCAAGTGAAAATAAGGTTTTATGCGGTAATAAGCCCATTTTCATTACATCGAAAACAGACAGGGCAAAAATAGTGTCATTCATTTGCATTACTAGCGCAAAATGTTGGGCAAGTTCTTTATTACTGTAATGGGTGATAACTTTGTTTTTGAGGTAAACCAAGCCTGAAATATCATGCTTGTTTATTATATTACTCTGATTGGTTAAACAACGTAATAAGCTAGTTTTACCAGCACCATTTGGGCCAATAATACCAATCACTTCCCCTTTAGTAACAGAAAAAGAGATATTTTTTAAAATAGCTTTTTTATTTATTGTCCAGCTAAGCCGCTGAACATCGAGTAATGTAGACATAAATATATTCGTGTTTTCCCGCACGGTAAGTAGTAGTATTTTTTGCGTTAGCTATCTGGCTTTAAATCATGCCTAGGGCATTGTTTATTTACAGTTGCGGGTACAGCGATGGAATCTCACCATCTTCGTTAACACAAGAAACTTTAATTATTTTTCATTCTATCCTTATTTACTGACCTTGGCAATGTCTAGATGTTTAGACGGCTATTTGTTTCTATGGAGAGGTGTTGGTGATATGTTGTTAATTCAGCTGATTGTTGAACTTGTTGTGTCAGTTTTTTTTACATGGGATGTTTTTACATACGGACAAGAATATAAAAAATTTTAAAAATCAATAGGTTTTCAATATGGTATTAATGTTGCTTTATTACTAGTTAATAATTTAATAAACTTGGATATAATCATTATGAAAGCTCTTAATCTATTTGTAGCAGTATTTTTGTTTAGTGTTAGTACTTCAGCCTTGGCTACGTTATTAACGTGGGACTTAACAGAGCCTGACACAGCATTGCAAGCCACTTTCGTTTATGACGATAATACACTTGACGGAATTTCCAATAACGCAGATTTACTCAGTATCACGGGTGATTTCGGTGACGGTTTGTTCACTTATTTATTTAATAGTACTGATACTAATGGTGGTGTTTTATATGACACTTCTGATTTAAGTTTGACTCGCTGGACAAGTGGCACATACATTTCTAGTGTGAATGCATCTACCAGTGGTACGTTGAGTTACTCCCATACTTGGTATGATGAATCTACCTTCACCCTCTCGGGTCAAGCAGCTATTATCGCTGATTGGAACGGTGCTAGCATAGAAGTTGGTAGTTCGACTCAACTTAGTGTGAGTCAAGGTCAAGCTATACCAGAGCCATCTACACTTGCTATTTTCGCATTAGGCATGATTGGTTTAGCATCACGTCGATTTAAGAAAAGTTCTTAATATAGTTTTTTTAAATTTTGATTCTAGAAACATCAATTGTCATGATTGGTGTTTTTTTTCATCTTGGGGATGGATATTAAGGGAGTTTCATCACTTAATAACCGCCATAGGGTTCAGTATTCTTAGTTACTTTATATAAAGCACTGTTTTAGATGTAATGTTCAGCATGAAAAATTATTATCTCTAAAAAGGAAACTTGACGATAATTTGTTAAAGATAATGGTTCGTAATTGAGAATGACCTCAATTATTATGCGTAGTCACACCTGTTTAGTTAATATAGTCTTGTCTAGTTCACATACAATAAAAAAGCAGCCTAGGCTGCTTTAATTTTTAACTTCAATGTGTCGCACTAGCGACTGAAATCCGCGCTTTGATTACATGATGCTTCTCGCTATTTATCACTTTTTAGTTGTTCTTGGCTATACGTAGCTTTTTCATGCTTCATCCCTGCTGCCTCTGCTAATTCAGCAGGCATATAGTTCTCATCATGTTTAGCGAGTACTTCACTGGCTTCAATGCTTAGGCCTGTTGGTGGATGCTCTGTTAAAGTACCATTGGCAACAATGCCTTGTCCTTCACGAAACAAGTCGGGCAATATACCTTCATAATAAACGGTGATCATCGGATCGTTTTCATCAAAAACGATAGGCATTTTCATGTCACTTAACTTAAATGATACTTTTAAGTTGTCGGGATCACGTTTAACACTGCCAGGTACAACTAAACCGCCTATTCGGATGCGTTGGCCAGTACTTGGTTTAATACCTGTATCTTCTTTACCCAGAGTAATTTCTGAAGGTGTATAAAATAGATCGATATTTTGGCTTAATGCATAAAGTACAAGGCCAGCTACAGCGCCTATACCGATTAAAACTGAACCGACAATAGCGAGACGTTTTTTTCGACGGGGATTCATCTTGATACCTCTATAAGTTAGCGGTCTGACTAGCCGCTTGCTGTTGTTTAGTTTTTCTTGCTTGGCGTAATTTATCTTCTCGATTTTTTCGCTGGGCAATTTGTATGATAATTTTTTGGTGCCCTGCTTTAGAGCTAATAGTTAACAAAGTTAATATAAGCGTAGCAGCACCAAAGGATAACCAGACATAAAAGCCATAACCACCCATGTTAATGAAATCGCTAAAACTACTAAACTGCATTTTTTGCTCTCCAATTCTTTTTTAGTGGTGGTTATTTAGTTTTTGACTTACTAATTCTCTTACCCAAGGGCGTATGCTATTACGGGCGAGAATTTCATTACGAAAGCGTAAAGAAACGATCACACCGACTAACAAAGAAAAACCAATAAAGCAAAATATAAATGGCCATAACATCTCTATGGACATTGCGGGTTTGCCTAATTTACTCACCGTTGAACCTTGATGAAGAGTATTCCACCATTCAACAGAATATTTAAT
>JAWSUX010000148.1:0-2933 GCA_033852215.1 Colwellia sp.
ATTTAAACCCGTTTGCCCTATCTACGGGGCAGTTGTTTGTGTATTCACACCGACACGCCTATTATTATCGAAAAACCATTGAGTGATCCACATAGGGTAATTTATATGATTATGATCAATATATTTACCACCGCCTGAGCTATTGTTACCTGCAGGCCATGCGTGCCCCATACCATTTACTAAAATTTTAGATACACGTGGGCCTTTGGCATCACACCAAACCGTTAGCTCGCCATGGTTGCCATAAATCGCACCAGTAATCGTATTCGTTTCACATTGTGAAATAGCCGTATCTTCATTGTAAACAGCGACAGCAATATCCGCATTGCGATCAGCATGGGCAGAAGAAATTAAACTGTCTTTAGTGCCGTGCACTGTATTCCATAGTTGATCATATAAGTGAGGTTGGTTTTTATATCCGCCTCGGTTGGCTAAAGTTTCACAGTTATTTTTACCTTGATTAATTGAAATGCCTGGGATGCTTAAGTCGTTACCTACAGAGCCTGGTGCAGGACCAGCATTAACACCAATACCAGCAAAAATATCAGGAGCTAAACAGGATTCGATATTGCTCATGCCAGCACCTGATGATAAGCCAGTTAAATACACTTGTTTTGGATCGATATTCAAAGACGTATCAGCAATTAACTCTTTCACCATATCAATAAGATATTTAGAATCGCCAACATCACGGCTTGCATTCATGCCTGTATGAAAATTCCAACATCTTAAGCGCGAACCAAAAGAAACTTCATCTGAAGCCTGAGGCAGAGCTACAACCATACCAAACGCGTCAGCTACAGGTGTCCAGCCAGCTCCTATTTTAAAGTTGTCATTATGTTGTGAGCAACCGTGCAAGCTAACCATTAGTGCTCTTTTTCCTGCTAATTTTGGTGCTGATGTTGGTTCATAAATAAACGCTTTCAAACCGCCTATTGCTTGTTCATTACCATTCTTTCGCCAACCACCTGCTTGGCTGTTGAGACTAATCGTACATAGAAATACTATTACTAAGCTAGGAATATTTATTGTTCTGTTGGTATTCATTATTAACCCTTTTAATTTTAACTACTAATATCCGTTTTTTTGGTTATTTAATCTGCAAATATTTTACTTGTGCAAGACACTTAACTCTTGAAGATACTCCCCAGCTTTTATGTATACCTCTTATATAGAATACATTCAATTCGTTTTACCTTAATAACCACTTTTATCGTATGGACTTTTGTTGTGTATGAACTACAATTCAGTTGTTCATGGTGATTAAGGGTAATGGCAGGCCTTTCGTAATGATGCACCGTCAATGTTAATAACTTAATCAAAGGATGTTATATTGACTAGTAGTAGGAGTTTTTTGACTGGACAAACCAGCGTTTTTTCTAAAGATGGAATGATCAATCCTTCCATTTTGTATGTGGAAGACAATTCGCAAAGCCGTAAATTATTAAGTAAGTTTTTTTTTGGAGGTTATGGACTTAAAATTTATACCGCTAGTACAGCTCGTGAAGGATTAGAGCTATTGAAAACAATGGCTTTTGAATTTGTTTTTGTCGATATTCTGCTGCCAGACATAAACGGCATTGTCGCTTTGCAAGAATTTAGAAAGCTAAATAAAAATGGCTGTGCGAAATATATTGCAATTAGCGCAGCAGCATATCCAGAACAGATTAAATTAGCACTAACATCTGGTTTTGATAAGTATGTAATTAAGCCTATAGAATTCAAATTGATTAGTGACATAATGGAAAGTACCTCGGCTTATAGCTAGCGAAAATTTTCTATAGCAGTTTAAAATAATTAGAATATGCTCCTGCTAATAAAAACTAGGAATATCATTACCTACTTGATAAATAGCAATAAGGGTATCGTAAGTCGTTCTTACCATTTTTTGTGACTTTGTTATAAGTATTTTCAATAAATTTTAGATAACTCGCTATTTAGAGCTAGCTCAAATTTGCTAATGCACTTTAATTACCCTAACTTTAAAAGTAGAGTGAATCTTATATCAACGTAATATCAACTTAGGTTATGAGCTTTATGCCATGCATATCTATGTGGTATTGAAAGCAGTATAATTTAATATGATGTTACTTTTATTGAGAAATTGCCATGTCAATTAGCGTAACTACAAAAGAGAAAGAAATCCTCGCGAATGTAAACATTCCTCCTCGTCCGCAGGCGTTAATGAAAATTAGCCAGGAAGCAAAACAACCTGAGCCCAATATTAAAATTATTGCAGATGCTATCGCTGAAGATGCAGCAATATCAGCGGCTGTTTTACAGGTCGTTAATTCAGCTGCGTTTAGGCGAGTGAAAAAAATAGACTCTATTCATCAAGCGGTGATGACTTTAGGTATCAAGCGTATTTTTCCATTGGTAAAAGCGGTAGCACTTAAAAGTGCCCTTCCTGAAAACAGTGATTTAAATGAGTTTTGGCAAAGCTCCTCTATGGTTGCCTCTGCGTGTAGTATTTATTCCGAATTGATTGGTAAACCAGAGTTAGCAGATAACGCCTATATGCTAGGCCTATTCCATAATGCGGGTGTGCCAGTTATGTTACAGTCGTTTGATGATTACCATGACATACTCATAAAAGGGATCTCGGATGGCTGGGAAGATATCAGTGAGCTGGAGCGTAACAAGTATCATACTTCTCATACTACATTAGGCGCTTTATTAGCGCAGCAGTGGCAATTGCCAAAAGCGATGATTGATGTAATTTATTATTTTCATGATACGGAAGGCATCTTTAATTCAGGTGAATTAAGCCGTGTTGGACTCTATTTACTCTCTGTTTTAAAGCTTGCACGTTCATCTGTTGATGGTATTTTACGAGGAGACAGTAACACTAAAGAATGGTTGTTACTGGAAGATCATATTTTACAGTTCCTTGATATCGATGAAATACAACTAGAATATATGAGAGAAAAAGT
>JAWSUX010000149.1:0-7010 GCA_033852215.1 Colwellia sp.
TTTGGTGGCTTTACTGCGGCAATCTTGTTTTTTTAATAATTGCTGCCAAAACTCTTCTGGTGCTGAAGATCCTGGGAATAAATTAGCAATACCTACGATGGCAATATTTTCCATACTTTCCTCGAAAAGTTTATAATTTTCTTAAGTTTTATGCTTTATTCACAATAATTGAGCCATAAAATAGTCGGTGAAGATCTAACTTCACACCATGACTGATCAATTTTGCAATAGCTCTTAAATACGTTAATTCATCACTGGTGCCTTTGGCATTTACTGGCACTGAAACTCTTGCTTTATCTGTTTTTTTATTAGCTTGGCTGTTATCAAAATCTAAGGTTTTATCAACCCAGCTACACAATGAGCGACCCGGCCCCATTTCGATAAATACCCGCGCACCTTTGTCATACATGGTATTAACCAACCGAGGAAAGTCTACCCGATCACATAAACATTTAGCGACACTGTGAGCAATGGCTTTGCTCAATTGCGGTACAGGTAAATAACAGGAGCTTGAATACATTTTTGTTTTTAATCGACTGGTAACATCCATGGTATAAAGCGCTACCATATCGTTATATTCATTTTTCGCGGGCGAGCTGTGAATGGCATTAGCCATGTTTAATGGCATAGCACGTACACCTAATTTTTTAATCACTCGTAAACAATCTTCAGGATAACCTGCAACCAATAAGCTGTCAGGGGTATTGACAATAGTACAATAAACACGGTCTTCCCCTTCACTCGCCGCCAATACCTCATCAAGTGTTGCTTTAATGGTGTAAGTTTCCCAAATTAGTTCATTATCTAGCGTAACACTTTCTTGTTCTGAATGATTTTGCTGAAGGCTTTCTTCTTTAGCTATTACAGGCAAACCCCAATGTTCGCGTAGCGTTAATAAGTCACCACACAAGCGCTGATTAAAGGTCTCTGAATTCGCTAAACGTGCACTCATTAAGCCGGGTTGCTGCCATGCACCTAACGCTGCATACATGCTTACTTCACCCATGCTATAACCTGTAGCATAATCGGCTTTAACCTTAAATACGTTTTCAAATACCTTAGTAAACACACAAGCAAAACCTACACCAGCTTCCGCGATATCAGCGAGATTCCCGCGTAAGTTTAAATCAAGTTGTTTAAGCATTTTAAAATCGGGTCGGATAATAGTGCGTGGGTTTAATAAAGTGTCTTTTAAACTTGCGCCGATATTGTCTGCCAAATTCGCAACGTCTTGATGAATTTCAGGAAATAAATGGAATAAATCACGCCCTAAACCAACATACGTTGCGCCAATCCCAGGGTATAAAAAAGAGATATTATTTGCTGTGACTTCTTTGCTAGTTAAATCCTGACTAGCTAGCGTTTTATCAATAGAGTTGGCATTGACTGGTTCAGAGGTAAAATAACTTCCCTTTGGTGTACGCCACTCATTTTTTGATGTGCTTTCATTAGTAAATACTGTCGGAATGCCTAATTTTGCTGCCTGAATCTCTTTAATTAATTCTGCTTTCGATTCACATAACAAAGAAATAGTATAACGACTTTCGCTTGTTTGTGATTGTTCGAAATAGCTTAACGAAAGTTGTTTAATAAATTGTTGATTACTGGTCGATTCGTTTTCAACTTGGCTTTCTAATTCAATTAACTTAGCCAGTAATCCTTGCTGATCATTGGCCGTAATCAATACAAGTTGTAAATCACTACAGGCGATAAAACCGTTATCACGAATATCCTCTGCAGAATGTTTACCGTTAGTTAGCGCCGCTTTATTTTCTTGCAAAATGATATGGCAATAATCATTATTCGCCAGTAAACCGCTAGCGGGTAAACAGCTATAAGCAGCCACGTGTGCACTGCCATCTTGATGTGGGTACCAAGGACGAGATTCTGTTGGCAAATAAAAACTTGAACTTTGCCATTGTGATAAATCATTTATTATCGGCTGCTGCCAATCACTAATAGCAGGAATATAACGCTGTTGTAATGCAATAACAGTTCGTAACAAGCCTAATACTTGAGAGAAGCCCGCACCTTCACCTGTTGTGCTTCGAGCACAAGAAATGGCAGTATTTAATGCTTTTCCTGCATAACCGGTTATTAAATCATCAGACTCTGTTAATGCACTTTTTTCTTGTGCCAATGCTGACACTTCTAACAAGCCTATTTCATCACTACACACTTGTGCAGATTGAAAAGCCGACTGCGTGGTTGTAAGAATATTACTGCCCGTGGCAAAACCTTTTAACCAAGCATAAACGTAGTGTTTAGATAATTCATTACTGCTTTCAAGCAAATTAACTGGTGCAAATAATAATGCTGCAATACCGTTACACGGCTGATAACCGTTAAAGCTTTCATCGAAGCTTATCGTTGCTGAATTATTAGTTGAGTTACTTTTAGAACTAGTAGCAGCGGTATTTTCACTAAACTCTTGGGCAGCTAGATTAGTATTGTTTAACCCCACTAACGCGACAAACTGATCTTGCTTAATAAGTAAATCAAGTTGCGTTAAGGCGTTGGCTACTGAGTTAACCACAATAACCTTATCACTCGCGTTAACTTGTGCTGAGGCCTCACCTTCGCTCTTACCTTCAATAACAAGAATAACGTTAATATCAGCACTGTTTAGATTATTGGCATGGCTCATGCGCTCTACAGCCTGCTGCCAAGTATTAGCGTCATCTGCGAATAGCGGATTATCGCTTTGCTCTTTGCCTGCTGCTTTGCTTAGAGAACGACCTAAATAAAGTGCACGCTCAACGCGATCAATGTCAGTTTGAGCACCGTATTGATTTTCAAATTGAGCATCTAAACCAATAATAGCGCTTTTATAGTTAGTTACAGAATTAGCTATCGCCATTAAACAACGGCCTCGCTTTTCTTTGCTTTAGTCGCTTTAGGCAAAAATAAATCATTCAAATTTGTACTGGCCGTTACTTTTGCTGATTTTAGCTCTGACAAAACATGATTGTTTTCGTCAATCATTTGGATATCAGCAACTAACAAACCTCGTTGTTTACCTTTACCTGAACTTTTTATTACCGTTAATTTTAAGTAAAAATGTTCACCAAGCTTAACTTCACGGTAGACCGTCCAACTGTCTGTGCTTGAAGGCAAACTGCCTAGCGCTAATTGCTTTTTAACCCAAACTAACATCGCTTGATAAGCAAGGTCATTGGCAAAAATATTACACTGTTCGCCAGCAGCACAGATCGGAAACTCACCTTGTTTAGTCTTCGCTATTTCAGGCACTTTACAACTTAGCAATAAACCTTGTTCGTTGCATTCAAGTACTTCGTTAATGCCTCGTAAACTTGAACCATGAAATAAAGTACCATTGTTATAAAGTGACTTTGCCTTTTTACCCGTATCATCTGCTACTAGTGCATTTAATTCAACGATTGGACTAGGCGCTAATTTATTCACCAAAGAAAGCTGAGCACCGTAATGAAATACCGTTTTTCCTTGAGCATTAATACTTGATATTTTAGTCTCGACCAGTAAGCCGTTATCAACAATTTCTGCGTTCATCTCAATTTGATAGTTAGTCGCTTCCGTGCCATCAAAAATGACCCCTTTAAAGAGTTTGTAATTAGCTAATCCTTGATAATGAAAACCAGTGTAAGCCGCTTCAGCCGCCTCTTTCATCCAGGCAATAGCACACACGGTAGGCAATACTTTGTCATCACCAATGGTGTGATCAGCTAAAAAGTCATTGTTAGTCGCTAAAAGTGTTTTGCTAACACTTGTTGTTAAGCGACTAACTTGTGGCTTTTTTACTGCGTCAGTTCCTGATTGAGTGGTTGATTCATCGGTATTTTGATCTTTTGACAGATCATTACCCACTAATATTTGTGCACAACGGTTAGTATCAGCAGCTAATTCGCTCGCTAGTAACTTAGCGCCAGCATCAAGTGGAATAATATAAACACCGCGGTCATTAAACATACGTTTAAGTTCGGGTGTCACCATGCCTCCATCCCAAGGTCCCCAATTAAAACTCAGTACTTGGGCTTCAGGGTTTAGCGCTTTAAATCGATAGGCTGTTTTATTTAAAATATCATTGGCAATAGAGTAATCTGATTGCCCTGGATTTCCGTAAAAACCTGCCGCAGATGAGAATAAAACTAAGTGTTTAATGTTTTCATTTTTTGTTGCAGCAAGTAACGACAGTAAACCGTCAATTTTAGTACTGTACACAGCGTTAAATTCTGCTAACGTTTTTTGTTCAATAAACTTATCAGCCAGTACACCTGCACCATGAATAATGCCACTTACCTGACCAAGCTCTTTAACGAGTGGGGTAACCGCAGCTTTAACACTTTCGCTGTTAGTAACATCAGCAGCCGCATAGTGCGCTTGACCACCTGCAGCTTTTACCGCATTTAAGGTTTTCGCTATTTCTCTATTCGCTAATATAGGGCGAACCAATTGCGTTACTTTTACTGGCGTTGGTTTATCTCCTGCAGCAATTAATGCCTGCATCGCCGCCTTTTTCAACGCGACTTCATCAGCAATACTTTGCGCCCAACTAGGTTCACTTTCAGTGAAGGCTGAGCGGCCTAACAATATAAACTTCGATTGGTATTGTTTCGCTATTTCAATAACGCAATGTGCTGTAACACCTTTTGCGCCACCGCTAACCAAAAATACCGAGTTATTATCAATGTTATTGTTAGCGCTCAGTGCATAACTATCGGTAGCAATGCCTGTTAGTGTTAAACGTACACCAATGTTATTGGTTAAATTATCGGTATCATAAGCTACTTCTACGGTAGCGGTATCGATATCAAGTAACTCATCGCTGATAATGTTTGCGGCTTTGTCTGCGGCTAACTTACTTGATAAATCAACTAGTCGACAGAAAACGTCACTTTCGTTAACATTGCCTTCATGAGCTTTCCACTCATGAGAGAGCGTTTTAACCAATCCAGCTAAACCTGCTTGAACCAAGTCAGCTTTAACATCCGCTTTCACTTTACCCTGAACATTGTTATTAGCGAAACCTAAAGCACCACCTTGACGAGTTACCACGATAAATGAAGCTCGTGCGTTAGTCGCTGCTTTGACATTACACAATTTTGCTAAAACAAATGCTAACATCAAACCTTGTTTGGCGGCTTCTGGGTATTCAATAGCATCAACCGTATTTTTACCCTGCAAGTAAATAACAGCATCTAGCTGCTCATTTTCATCAATGATTTGTTTAATTTGTGCTTCATCAACGGTTTTGTCAATTGAGCCAACTTCAATGACATTAACCGCTTTAGCAAAGGCTTTTTTCGAATTAGCAGCAAGCCAGTTCGGTTTTAATGTCGTAACACGCCAGCCCTCTTTAATAAGCTTTGTACTCAATGCAACAGCTGCTCCACTACCGTCATCAACAACCAATGCATGAGCAGCTTGTTCCTTATTCGTTAAGTCTTGAACAATTTTGTTTACTGACGATAATGCAGTTAACGCTACGGTAGCACTGGGTGCTTTTTGAAAGTCAATTGCAACATCCGCTGATTCTTCCGAAACAGTAACAGTAGCTTTGGTTGTTGGTGGTGTTGGCTCAGTTGGTGCAACTTTTGATTGCATATAGCTTACGATTTCACCCAAGGTACGTAATTCTGCTAAATCTTCAGGGTTTAGCTCAGGCAGGTCAGGAATGGTCTCCTGTACTGCACCGAGAATTTCAACACGTTTGATTGAGTCAATACCTAAATCAGCCTCCATGTCCATGGCAAGCTCTAACATTTCTGTTGGGTAACCTGTTTTCTCCGCAACGACTTCCATCATCACTTTTTGAATGTAATCAAGATCAATAGCAGGTGTACTAATTACAGTAGCGGTGTCTGTGGCTGCATTTTCGATAGGTGCTTGCACAGCAGAAGTCACTTCGTCTTGTACTTCCCCTTGCACCTTGCCTTGCATGTAAGTAACTATTTCACCTAAGGTGCGTAATTCCGCTAAATCTTCAGGGTTAAGCTCGGGTAAATCAGGAATAGTTTCTTGAACCGCACCAAGTATTTCAACACGTTTGATTGAGTCGATACCCAAGTCGGCTTCCATGTCCATTTCTAGCTCTAACATTTCTGTTGGATAACCGGTTTTTTCAGCAACCACTGTCATCATAACCGACTGAATATAATCTAAATCGATTGATACACTTGCAGTGGTTGTTGGCTCTATAACTGCGGCAACACTCGTAACAGGTGTAGGTACAGCCGACACCTTCGATTGCATATAACTAACTATTTCACCTAAGGTACGTAATTCAGCTAAATCTTCAGGGTTTAGTTCAGGACCTCCCTGCTCAGAGAAAAGGGGAATTGTTTCCTGTACAGCACCAAGTATTTCAACACGTTTAATTGAGTCGATACCCAAGTCAGCTTCCATGTCCATTTCAAGCTCTAACATTTCTGTTGGATAACCTGTTTTTTCAGCAACTACCGTCATCATCACCGACTGAATATAATCTAAGTCAATAGAAACACTGGTATCAACTGCGATTTCTACTGCTGCGGCAACAGAGGTTACGGATGCAGGAGCAGGAGCAGCTGATACTTTAGATTGCATATAACTTACGATTTCACCTAAGGTACGTAATTCAGCTAAATCTTCAGGGTTTAGTTCAGGACCTCCCGGCTCAGAGAAAAGGGGAATTGTCTCTTGTACTGCACCAAGTATTTCAACACGTTTGATTGAATCAATACCCAAGTCAGCTTCCATGTCCATTTCTAGCTCAAGCATTTCTGTAGGGTAACCGGTTTTTTCAGCAACTACCGTCATCATCACCGACTGAATATAATCTAAGTCAATAGAAACACTGCTATCAACTGCGATTTCTACTGCTGCGGCAACAGAGGTTACGGATGCAGGAGCAGCTGATACTTTAGATTGCATATAACTTACGATTTCACCTAAGGTGCGCAATTCGGCTAAATCTTCAGGGTTTAGTTCAGGACCTCCCGGCTCAGAGAAAAGGGGAATTGTTTCCTGTACCGCACCAAGTATTTCAACAC
>JAWSUX010000150.1:0-1500 GCA_033852215.1 Colwellia sp.
TTTAGTTTATCACTTAGCATTTCTGAACGGGGTCGTATTACCAGTAAATTAGAACAGATAATTGGACTCCCTCACCCCCTAAAGAGTGAGGTAATATAAAAGTTACCACACAAATATATTATAAAGAGTCCTGATATGTATCGTACTAGAGTTGGCGTTGATTTAGCAAAAGAAGTTATTCAAGTTTGTATCTATAGAAACAAAAAGGTGCAGTCGAATATTGAAATGACACCGAACGAATTTCTCTGTTGGCTTATTAAAAACAAACCCGTCACGGTAATATTTGAGGCCTGTGGTACATCTAATTACTGGAAGCAAAAAGCAATAGAAGCTGGGCATGATGCTCGTTTAATTTCTGCAAAGTTAGTTGCTACGGTAAGGCAAAATCAAAAGACAGATAGAAATGATGCTTTGGCTATAGTCCAAGCAGCTTCATTGCCTGACGTAACTTTTATAGGTGGAAAAACAGTTGAGCAGCAGCAACTACAGTCAATTAAGCGGTTAAGAGAGTTAGCCGTTAAGCATCAAGGAAGCGCGCAAAAGCAGTTAATTTCCTTGTTGTTAGAATTGAACATTAGAATATCTAATCGCAAAGGCGGCATAATATCTGCTATCGAGGGTGTATTAGAAGATGCAACCAATGGTTTGTCTACTGNNTACTGAGTGTAGAATGGCGATTCATACAGCAAAAATGCATTTAAAGGGCTTGATTAAGGCGGTTCATCGTTACGATGACTGTTTAGAAAAATCTGTTTCTGCTCATAATGACTGCAAAAAACTTATGAAATTAGAAGGCGTTGGAACGATGAATGCCGTTAACTTGTATCTGGCACTTGGCTGTTGGGATATTGGTGTTTTTAATAAAGGTAAAGATGCATCAGCCTGCATAGGCTTGACGCCTATTCAACATTCATCAGGTGGGGTTGTTAAGTTAGGCTCAATAGGAAAGCATTGTAAAAACAGTATATTGAGAAGCCAGCTTATTTGTGGTGCAATGGCAGCAGTGAATCAAGCAGTCATTCGAGAGGCGAAAACTAAAAAAGATGTTTGGCTCAAAGGGCTAGTTGAACGTCGAGGTAAGAAGTGTGCAGCCGTAGCGCTTGCCAATAAAACGGTAAGGACGGCTTATGCCATGCTAACTCAAGGAACAGAATATAAAGCTGAGTTATTGGCAGTTTAAAACGAACAAAGTAGAAAAATTAAATTTAAAAAGCGTTCAAACAACAAAAATGCAAAACGAAGATAAAAATCAGCTGGTTTAGTCAGTAGCCAACAGAGAGCTTAGCGCTCGCTTTACAGATTTGACAGCCAGTTCGCGTAAATATCAAAGAGCCTGAGATAGCTTCTCAATTTAGAGCTCGTACATAAGTATGCATTAATTTCTTTGTGTTATTATTTTTGTTGTTGACAAGGGGGAGTCCACATAAGTTGGCCGTTTTCGTTCCTCAAACATTATAGCCAACTATAATTTTCCGCTTATTTCGGCGTTATAAAGCATAG
>JAWSUX010000151.1:0-4989 GCA_033852215.1 Colwellia sp.
AAAATCATGATTATGAAACCGACAGCAATGGCGAGAAACAAGTGGTGAAAATTTATTGTGGTGATTTGCTGATTGCCAAAAAAATAAAACATAAAAAATCTATTCGATTTTTTGGCATAACTAACTACCAGCAATACCTAACAGTAGAAGATGTATGAAGTTTCTCGCTACTTTTTTAACATAGATTTTAAATCCGCAAATGGATTATACGTGGCAGTATCTTGATTAGTATCACCAGCTTTCACTTCACGTTGATACCTCGCCTGATCGGTATATTTATCATGTTCATTATCATGACAATAGATGCACAATAATTCCCAGTTACTGCCGTCATTAGGATTATTGGTATGATCATGATCAACATGATGTACCGTTAATTCTTTTAAGTTAGAAAACTCAAACGCTCGAGCGCAACGACCACAAACCCAAGGAAATAACTTAAGTGCTCGGTCACGATAACCTTTTTCTTGTTGTTTATAGTTGGCACTCGTGCCAAAACGATCAGAAGACATAATCTAAAATCAATAATATAAGTAATGTCGTTAGTGTATTGCTATGCACTAAGCATGGCAATAGTGAACTAGGTCAATTTGATTAATTTTATTTTCCGCTCAGAGTACTCTAATTTTTTTAGCTGGATTACCTGCATAAAAACTATCAGCATCAACATTTTTGGTCACCACACTACCCGCCCCGATAACACTATTATCGCCAATAGTAACACCCGCTAATATAATAGAGCCGCCACCAAGCCAAACATTTTTGCCAATAACAATGCCACTTGCATAGTTATGCTTTTTAGCTAACCGCCAGCTTGGTGTTAAATCATGAGAGACAGATAAAAGTTGAACATTCGGGCCAATTAAACAGTCGTCACCAATGATAATTGAGGCATCTGCATTTTGTGGGCTATCTAAAATAGTGCAATTAACATTAATGTAAACTCTTTCACCAATACTGACATTATCACCATAATCAAGATGAAAGCCTGATTCAATAAACACTTCCTCACCGCACGTATCAAAAAGTGTTTTTAAACGTTTTAAGTTACCTTTACTTGGGCTACGACTAAATTGACGGCATAACTCATGTACAGCTTTACGCTGTGCAATAAATTCAGCTGTTAAACTATTAAAAGGTGTTTTCATAAGAAGCCATAACCTTATCGAAGTATTTTACTACTTTAGCTTAGAAGTGTGGCTCAAATAAAAGGAAAAAGCACGGAGTTAACACTTGTCAATAAGTGCTTTTATACCTTAAGTGAGAAGACAAAAAGAAGATAAATGACGATTAATGTAATACTGCACGAATAGGTAAACCCGCACATATTTCAGCTTCAGCAATTAATATTTCTTCAAGACGCTGATCAACTTCAGCTTTATCGAAATACTCATAAGCAAGTTCAACAAATAAATTTTTATGCTTTTCTTCAGAGTTAGCAATCGCCACGTAAAGTTCTTTATCTTTACCTTCTGGTAATGCTTGTGAAACTAACCAAAATTTTTCATAACCGCGGGCTTCAATGACAGCAGCAACAAGTAACCTGTCGAGTAAAAATAAGCTGGTGCCATTACGAAATAAAGCGCGAATTTGTGTAATGTAGGGATCTTTTTTATCTTGGCCTAAGGTTACATCACGAGCGATAAGCAATTTTAAAACTTGTTTGAAATGAATCAGCTCTTCAATAGCAAGGTCGGTCATCGCACGTACTAACTTAGCTTTGTCAGGGTAATGAGATAACATAGCCATTGCCATACCTGACGCCTTTTTCTCAGCTGCGGCATGGTCTTGTAAAAAATGAGGGAAATCAGCCATGACGGCATCAACCCAATCTTGGCCTGTGTGGTGTTTTAATTCAAACATAAATACTACTCTTTAAAGAAAATGCGAGGGAGGAAATTTCCGTGATTTTACCTGTGCAAAGCTTTATCTACAATGCTTTATCTACAATAATAAATTAACATAACCACTCATAATATATGGAGCAAGATATTCAACCTTAAATTCGGAGAATAAAATCAATAAACAACCAAACAAAAAACTAAGTTCAGTTCAGTTAGTTAGTAAAGTACTTTATCAATTTTTCCATTATTGGTTGATTCAACTTTTAGTTTGTTATGAATTGACTGCCACGCTTTAACTTTTCCGCCGATATTAATCACCTTAAAATCATTATTATTATCGGTTAAATTACTATCACACCCTAAAAATTTAAGCATACGCGCATAACTTTCTTCATCACTCACATCTAAGGTTAATAAGTCATGTTCTCGCTCTTGAAAATACGTGGTAATTCCTTTTTGATGACGTTCATAACAGCCAAGTAAAAATTCATCTTTTGTTATATTTTCAGCTGTTAACGGTGAAAAAACATCACTATAACAACGTTTTAAATGAGGGTTAAAACCACCGTCACTGCGCTGTAAGTTAACAATCATACGCTGTAATAGCTGCTTGATTGACGGTAGCCACTTATCTGCACTACGCGTTAAATAAATAAACTTACTGTTTGGAAAGTGATTATCAAGGGTTTGATAATCACAAAACACAGGGGTGTCTGCAATGACTTGTGCTTGGCTAAAAGCATTTTCAGTATAAGCATTATGTGCTGTTTTAAAACCTAAACCTAACATCGCTAAACAAACACTCGTCGTGGCGGTTCGGGGTAAGCCAATAATAAAAACTTTCGTCGTGATCACGTGTATCTCAAATCAAATATCAATAAAGATACATTGTACCACTGCCTATACTCAATAAATATTCACTTATTGAGTATAGGCAATATATCATCTACCTTTAAAATGCTCGATGAGTAAGGCACTTAATTCATCAGGCGCCGTATCAGAAACCCAATGGGAACCCCCTGTAACATTTCAAAAAACTCACTTTAAAAGCTACTCCTCAGTTATTGAAAACAACCTTCTTTTTCATCTTCAAGTAAGACTTATGGCTAATATTAATAACACTATAAAAGTGCTTTAATAAAAATATTAGTTGCAAATATGTTTATGACTATCCAAACAGGAAATTTCATGTCAACAGAATATGAAGAGCGTGACAGTATCGATTGGGGATCTTACTTAAAGTCAGGCAACCGTATTTTTATCGGTTCTAATGCTGCAGTGCCTAATGCGCTGATAGATGATTTAATTGCCCATAGTGATGGTTTAAACGATATTGAAACTGTACATATTTTAACGCTTTCAGAGAATGTTTGGGCAAAAGCTGAACACAAAAATCTCTTTAAAGTGAATAGTTTATTTATTGGTGGTAAAAATATTAGAGAAGCAATTGCCGAAGGCCGTGGAGATTATACTCCTTGTTTTATTTCTGACATCCCCCGTTTATTCAATGAAAATAGTTTACCGCTTGATGTTGCGCTAATTATGGTTAGCCCACCCGATGAGTACGGTTATTGCTCATTAGGTGTCAGTGTTGATATCGTTAGTGCGGCAGTAAAAGCTGCCAAGTTTGTTATCGCACAAATCAACCCCAAAATGCCACGTACTAATGGCCATAGTTTTGTTCATATAAATCAAATTCATGCTTGGATAAATGTCGAACAAGATTTACCACAAATTATTGCACCAAAAATTGATCGCCGCACCGAACAAATTGGTCAGTATGTTTCTATGCTAATAGAAAATGGCGCCACCTTGCAAATAGGCATAGGTAAAATTCCTGAAGCCGTATTAACTTATTTAGGTAACCATAAAGATTTAGGTATTCACTCTGAAATGATCTCTGACGGTGTTATCGACTTAATGCTAAAAGGCGTAATAAACAACCGTAAAAAAAACTATCATAAAGGCAAAGCGGTGGTAACTTTCTGCATTGGTACTCAGAAAGTTTACGACTTTGTTGATGGTAATCCACATGTGGAATTTTACCCATCAGAGCATATTAACTCTCCGGTTAACATTGCTAAAAATGACAATATGGTGTCAATTAATAGCGCTATTGAAGTCGATTTAACTGGGCAGGTGGTATCCGATTCAATTGGTTATCAATTTTACAGTGGTATTGGAGGGCAAGTAGATTTTGTCCGCGGGGCTTCGTTAAGCAAAGGTGGTAAAACAATTATTGCTCTGCCCTCAACAACCAAAGACGGTAAAATCTCACGCATTGTTGCTCACATTACCGAAGGTGGCGGCGTAGTAACTTCTCGTGGTCATGTATCTTATGTCGTTACCGAATTTGGCATTGCCTCATTACAAGGTAAAAGCATTAGAGAGCGGACATTAGAATTAATAAAAATAGCGCACCCTAAATTTAGAGATAAGTTACTTAACGATGTTCGTGAACATTATTGGGTGCCCGAATATCAAGAAGCATCACCAAGCTCGGTACCTGAGCTGGGTAACATTGAAATGAAAAAATTCACCTTTGCCAATATCAATTATACTTTAAGGCCACTGGCGCCAGCTGATGAGCGTAAACTCCAAGAATTTTTTTATTCTCATAATAAAGAAACGTTGATGATGCGTTATAACCATCATATTACCCAAATGACACGTGAGAAGTCTTGTGAATTAGTCAGTGTTAATCAGCATACCGACTTAGCATTATGTTTTACCAGAAAAGATTCTTTAGGCGAAGCCATCCAAGCCGTTGCACGTTATTACTTCATTGACAGTATAAACAGCGGTGAAGTAGCCTTTGTCATTAAAGAAAGCTTACGCGGACAAGGCATGGCAAGTACCTTATTGAACGAAATAATTACTATTGCCAAAATGCGTAAACTTACTAGCTTAGTCGCTTGTGTACGAAATGATAACAGCACAATGTTAAAAATATTTGAGCGCGCAGGTTTTATTCGCCAAGCTAGCGAAGATTTTGATGAAATAAGTTTGAAATTAGCTTTTAATACATAGCAATTACTAATACGAACAACTAAATTGGACACCCAGTGACTATTCAACTTTAAGTGGTATGACTCAAGTAAAAGGAAAAAGCACGGAGTTGACGTTAGTCAATGAGTACTTTTGA
>JAWSUX010000010.1:0-23117 GCA_033852215.1 Colwellia sp.
CTTTTTTTGCTTTGTTTAACAAAGATTGCTTATCGCTACGTACAGATAAAAATTCAGCTTCGCTTTTTTTATCAAGTTTCGCTTCAGATACACGGTCAGATTTCACTTGTTTTAACAAGTCATCTAAAGTATTTGCTTGCGTTGTTGTTACCATGCCCACAGTCATAATTGCTGCAAGTGATACAAAATTAATAACTTTTTTCATTATTTTGCTCCTGCTGCAAATACTGGTAATTTAGTTAAATCCATTGGTAATTGTTTTTTCGCCATACGTATAGCATCAGTGATAGGTTTTAAATACTCATCACCTAACTCTTCCCATGCACGCGTATCGTTATTCCATAACCATGAATGTTTTGCATCAAGAGATTGTGCAACAAAAGCAATACGTCCCATATGAACAAAATCAGCAGTAAGTGTGCGACCACCTAAATCAATTTCACCTTGGTAAGCATCAAAAACAGTACCGTAACCTGCTTCAATTTCATAGGCTTCAAGNNACTAAACGAAATTGCTCTGAAACAGTTACGTTTGAGTCATCCATCACTGTACGTAGATTAGCAACACGTTCTTGGCGACGTTCAATGTTCATTGGTACATCTAATTCAATGAATTTCTCAAGTGAGTCAATCATTTTGTACATTAGCGGCACAACACCTTGCTTGATTTTATCAATGCCATCTATTTGCTTTTGCAAAGAGATAACATTAAGTTTTTGATCATCAACCATACGCTGTACATGATCGTTATAACCACGTAATACGTCAGCTTGATCAACAGTATTACGGTAATCGCCAAGAAGATCTTGCGTTTGCTCGTAGATGCTATTGATTTTAGCTTGTGATTTTGCTGATTGCTTAAAGATTTTAGCTTCAGCTTTTTGAAGGTCTGTTAATGCATCTGCTGCAGCGATATTACTACCAGCTAATGCTAGTGCGCCAACCATCGCGGTCGCGATGAGGCTTTTCTTACTTACTTTGGACATAGTTCCCAACCATTGCTATTTTAATTTTGATAATCCGTATGAACAAAAATTTGTAAATACACTGATTACCGCAAATGTAAAAGTCTGTCGTTTTTTATATGTAACTTTTTATGAATACAACCAATCAATAATCCCAAATGACAGCAGCGCTGTCAAGGTGAGACTTTAAAAGATAATGTTATGTGTTTTTTTATTAAGCTATTTTTAACAGTAATTTATACAACGACAGTAATTTCGACAACTGTGTATAACAAAAGAACAATAACAATAGACTAATAAAAAAATATATATTCATGTTAACAAAATTACTTAAATTGAGATTAATAAAATCACAATATAAGAGACAAAAATTTTGCTGACGTATGTTTTACTAAGAACTTCGTAGTAAGTCAATTATTTTCTAATAAACAAAGGAAATAATACGCTTTTTACTCCGAGCCCATTCATATTGGCTAACACTTGTGAGCATACCATTTGTTTTTACCATACTTACTAGCAGACATTGAATAGCCTAAAAGGAAAATTTCCATTTAAATTGGTGACCAATTATTCTCCTAGTTATTCATCCATTTGTTATAATACCACCTAGGAAATTAGGTGAGTATAAATATGAAAATCAAAAGGTAGATCATCATGGAATTGTTTAAGGTGTTATTGAATATTTAAAAATAGTACATTTATTAGATCAATACCTACCTCAAGACGAACAACAAGGACATCACATCATAAGCTGGGTGAACCAGTATAATTAGAAAAAGGCTCCTAAATGAATTTAGAAGCCTTAATAATCTAACCATAATATCCAGTCGATAGAACTTTAAATATTTATTAACTGATCGACATTAGCCAATGACCAAGTTTTAATTGTAAAATCCTTATCAATTTCACTTACTAAAAAGTTAGTTTAAGCCCAGCAGTGTACACACGGCCATCGATCGAATACAAATCCATTGACGTGCTCGATGTGTCTGCATTCCATCCATTGACAGTATCAATGGATGGATCTTCATCAGTGAAGTTTCTCACACCAAGTGATACTTCTAAACCGCCATAACCAGTCCAAATAGCATTGATAGTATGGTGTGACCATGCCTCAAACTTACCACCAGAATCGGCATCCGTTTCAGAAATCCACTGATATGCATAGTTAATATTAAAATCACTTACTTCCCAGTTAATGCCTAAATTAGCACGGCTTTCAGGGAAACCTTGTGTACCTGGTTGGTCAAATACGCTAGTAAGCAAAACATCTTCATAAGTTAAAATATGAGACCAAGAAAGCTTTGGAGATACAACACCGTAAGCAGTGTCATAATTATATTCAATATTTAAATCGAGTCCTTCAACTGTTCTTGATGCAAGGTTTGCTACAGGATTAATTATGCCACACGATGGATATTTAAGAGAAACGCATTTAGTGATTGCACCTGGTATACCATCAACTGTTGGAGCTCGGTTAACCACAACACCACTAGGTAACGTCCCTTTCTCCTCTAATGAAAACACATCAACAAACTCCAGCTTTTCAACCACTTGCTCTAATTTAACACTGTAATAATCAATTATTAGCATTAAGTTATCAATCGGATCGATAATCAATCCAACATTAAATGACTCTGATGTTTCAGCCTTCAACTGAGTATTACCAGCCGTAAATGTATTTTCTTGTATGGAGGGACAATCAGCAGCATCGATACCTTGCGCATTACAGCGTGTAGTATCCCTAACTCCTTCAGCTGATTGAAATGGTTTTGCATATAAATCAGTTAAATTGGGCGCTTTAAAACCTTCTCCCCATGAAGCTCTTACTTTGACCCAATCCATTACTTGATATGATGCTGATATTGATGGCGAAACTTCAGAGCCAAAATCAGAATAATCATCATAACGTACAGCCAAATTAATTTCTAAATCATTCATTACTGGAAAGAAAAACTCAGCGTAAACTGCGTCTCGTTCTCGTCCACCAGAGGCAGTATTACCCGCTGAGCCTATAACATTTTGAGCTTCACGATAACTATCATAAGCATCTTGGTATTGTTCTTCAAAATGTTCTAGCCCTGCTGCCCATTGCACTGAACCACCAGATAACTCCAAAGGCATATCACCACTTAGGTTTAGCTGAAAAGCTTCGGTCTCATTTTCCAGTTGACGAAGTAAAGTTGCTTTACTATTAGCGATGGCTTGTAAGTGTTTAGGATCCTGTGAAAGTGGATTTGTATAATCATAACTACCATCAGCAACAAGACCCTCAATGTTTGATTGCAAAACATAATTATTTCCTACCTCGGCCGCATTATAACTATATTTTCTAACACTAAAGTCATAATCTATATCAAAACCGATGTCTTCTGCTAGGTTACCTTGAAGGCCCACAACAAAGTCTAGCTCTGTTGCATTTATCGCATTATCACGAGAACCGTGGGCAACAAAGCGATGATATAAAATAAAATCTTCGCCTGCAGGATTAACCGGAGCATCTTCTCCGACGAAAAAGCCGCCTATTGCAGGAGCATTGCGGTCAGCAGTTTTTATTTTACTGATACGATTTTCAAAATAGACTTCATGATTATCGTTTAGTTGACGGCTAGCAGTTAAGAATGTTGAATAACGTTCAACATCCATTGTTGTATATGAGATATCACTATATATGTAACCACAACCGGTACCCGGAACGCCAAAAGGGTCATTCATGGGTAGGTAATAGCTTTCTTTACAATCACCAACAGAAAAAGATGAACTGAAGTCAGGAGCAAAGCCACTATTACCACCACCGTTTGCACCAGTTACATCAACTCCATCAGTAGGTACTGCAGCATCACTTAAAAAGTTCAAACTACTATAACTTCTGTGACGGTCAGCAATTGCTTGTTTATCATTATATTCTAATGAGAACATTACGCTTGATTTTTCGTCTGAAGTACCCGTAGTTAATTTAAATGATTTTTTTCCGCCGCCATCGCGATCAGGAATTTCAGTATTAAACTCAAGCTCTGTGCCATTATAATCTTTCTTCATGATGATGTTAATAACACCACCAATGGCATCAGCACCATAAACAGCAGAAGCACTATCCGTTAATATTTCAATACTTTTAACTGCAGCCATAGGAATTGTACTAATATCTACTGCGGAGGTACCAACAAGTGCACTTCCCGGTACACGTCGGCCATTAATTAATACTGCTGTTCTTTCATCACCTAAACCTCGTAAGTTAACAAATGAAGCACCACCAAAGCTAGATCCTGATTTCTCGCGGTACGAACCTAATGTATTGAATGATGATGAGCGGATAACATCTGCAATGTTATCAAAACCGGACATTTTAATATCTGCTGCAGTAATGACACTAACAGGTGTTGCACCTTCAAAATCAGCTCGTTTAATACGAGAACCGGTCACTTCAATACGTTCAACCTCTTCTAAACCTTCTACACTTTCATCAGCTGATAAGGCTGGAGCTGAGATGATTGCACTAGCGCCAAAAATAATGGCTAAGCGAACCGCTTTAGTTATTTTATTATTGTTATACATTTTTACTCCCTAGATCACCTTAGTAATTGGCTGCCTATTTATTTTTATATAAAGGTAAAGAGCCAAGGCTATCTTGCTTTGTTAACTCTTTTAAACAAGTAATACGATCTGTTCTGTCGCTCGAGATAGTAAACGGGATTAAATTAAACCGCTAACAATCATTTATAATCAAATAGTAAACTTTTTAACAAATAGCAATATTTGGAAAAATATAATTATAAAACATGCACTTTTACACTTAGCCTATTTTATAATAGAAATAAATCTACCATTATTAAACGATACTAGAAATATCTAGCTATGTTATCATCAAAAAAATTACCTAACTCAGATCAAATAATTTTTATTACTTCCTGATTTTAGTTGTAAAAACTACAAATACATTATGAAAGACACTTTATTAACTCATCTAAAGCCTAAAAATAATAGTCGTTCAAGTAATTCTATTGCCCGATTATCGGAATTACTCGAATACTTGATGTTAGAAGCAAAAAAAATAGACCTTTTGAATAGCAAACATAAATCCCATTGGCTAATTGAGAACAATGATTTATTTTCACAACAACTTTTTAAAAGCCAAAGTGACTGCTTTGCACCTTATGTGAATGAAAGTAAAAAGCGCTTAGTTGAATTATCTCATTTAATGAAAACAACATTACTCAATGTAAATAAAGAAATAATAGCTAAAGAGTCACTGGCACAAATAGAACAACAAATATCAGCGTTAATGAATGCACTGCAATCAAACCAAGCGATGCATCAAACAGCTCAATTAACTTTTGATATTAAAAAAAACATACGTGCAAAAAATGCCAAAAGAAATCAAGTAAAAGCAAATGAGCAATATAATAAGTTAACTAAAGCGGTATTACTTAGTAGCCATCAACTTTATCAAAAGCTAAATGAGCACCATGAATTTGAAAGGCGGTTAATGGATATGGTACAAACAAGGCAACAACAACTAGCTCAGTGTAACGCAAGCCAAAGCACCAAGATTTCACAAGAAGTACTCGCTTTACATCAGCGTTTAGGTCGATGCCGCAAAGCGATATCAGGCATTGAACGCGATATTGAATTAGCTGAAAAACGCTAATTAATACAAGTTACTTTAACTATTAGCATTTTAACTCAACTCAGGTTAACCTTTGATTAAGTTAACTACAATAACAGAAGGTTTATATGAAAATTTCTGATGATATCCATAACTATTATGAAAAGTTAGTAGTGCAACATTTTGTTAATTCAAAATTTGATGAAAAATACGATAGTGATTTTATTGCAGACTTAACCTGTGTGGTATTAAATCAATTACCTACACGGTATATTCGCCATGAAGTGGATATGGCCTTTTACTTACCTCCATCAGAGCGCTTTGAGATGGAAACGAAGGTAAAAGAAGCGATAACTAAAGCGGTAGATTTTATGCGTGTAAATAGAGCAAATTTATAAGATTAGCTGAATGAAATTTTTGGAGTGATAAATACTTTAAAGTTTTGGGTGGCAACCCAAGCAGCCACACCTCGGCACATGAGTCGTCTGCTGCGGTTGCTTCCTTCCGGACCTGGCCGAGTTCACAGAGTATCATTGCGAGGGGACCGAAAGGGTCACCATAGATGACTTATAAGAGTTTAAAAATGTCCTCTTTAAGCGGCGCGAATTATCGCTAATCAAGCAGAGATATGCAAGTACTAGTTAAAAAAAACCACCAAAAACAAATGAATTGGTGGTTTTTTAAACTAAGTTAATCAATGTTAGTTTTTGCTATAATTTCAATTTAGCTCACGCCATTTTTTTTCTGAGCGAGTTTTTCATTTATTTCTAATAATATTGATTTGATCACTAATAAATTTTCTTTACCCAAACGAAGTAATAATTTGTCACTATCAGGTAAAGCTTCTAATTCCTTATCTTGATATTTATACATAACACTAGGACGTGCTAGCGCCATCGAAGATTTAGGTAACTCCATATCTAATACTCTAGTAATAGCGTCTTGCAGCGTTACAGTAAAGTCATCTTCATAACCTAATTCATTATACGCTTCATCAACAAGAGGTTTCACTTCAAAATACCAATCGACAAGACTGCTACTATCAATAGAGCGAAGCAAATCAACATATAGATTAAATCGTTTACTTGAGTCTGCATTCCATTGCCAAATACTTTGGTTGCTTTCATTTGAAATTTGGTTTTCATCAACACTAAATTTATTTTTAGGTAAAACAAAAGGTGTGTGCTCATACGCAAGGTTTCCTTGAGCAAAGTTATCGGTAAAAACAACAAAACGGCGGATCATATCTTCATCAATAACTAACTTTAATAACTCGGTTCGCCAAGTGAGTTCAGGTAATTTAGTTTTCAACCATGCATCACTTTCATCAAGCTCAGGCAATGGTTCATCAATAACTACTATTGGCTCTATTTCGATAGTTGTAATAGGCTCAGCTATAATATCAAGTTCAAGCGGCTCAAGTTCATCAATCAGTCCAATTGGCTCCTCTGGTACAATAGCTTCAACCACAACATCTTCTTGTGTGGTTAATTCTGCCACATCAAGAACACGCTTCTCTGTTTTACCGCCTGAAAACTGCCAAAAAGCAATGACAACTAACATGATGGTTATAACAAGCATTATTAATAAACCTGTACTTTTTTTATCTGTGGCTTGCTCAGTTTTAAGGGCATTTAGGCTGTCTTGTGTATCTAGCTGTTCTTTTGCATCAAAATTATCCATAGTCACCTTAAGCATTAGTATTTTGTGTTACCAATACATTTTTTAGTAAAATACGATCTCAAATATACTTAGCTTCATTGCACCGCTTTTTTACTTAGGTTGCAAGCGTGAAAAGCTCTTTTTTAGTAGTTTTTAATGATTAACTGTTTTCAAATATGAATAACATAAAAATATCATCCGCTCGATTACTTTATCGCAACAAGAGAAAGTAAATAACCTGAACTCTGGATAAGAAGTGAGCACCTTATTATATTCATTGCGATTAGACCGCATCTGGTTGATTTTCAGGTAAGGCCTTAATGAATGCAGGGTGCTTATTGCAATAATTAACAATGCGAGTAATTAATGGGTAAGCGCTCATATCTACATTAAAACGCGTGGCATTATAGACTTGTGCAACTAAGCAAAGATCAGCAAGAGTAATTGTATCAGCAAAGCAATACTTCCCCGCTGTTTTAGCTAACTTCTGCTCTACAGCAACAAAACCAATACGCATCCAGTGATCAATCCAGTCTGCTTTATTCACATCATCTAAGCTTAGTTCATTTGCTAAATATTGTTGCACTCTTAGGTTATTTAGTGGGTGAATTTCACAAGCAATATCTAATGCCAGTGCTTGTACTTGTGATCTCAATTTAACGTCACTGGGATACAAAGAAATATCAGGGTTTGTATGCTCAACATAGTCGATAATCGCTAACGATTGATTTAACGAAAAGTCACCATCAACCAACGTGGGCACTAAATGAGTAGAGTTAAGTGAAAGATAATCGCTTTGGTGTTGCTCGCCACCATTTTTAACTAAGTGAACAGACATATATTCAAAATCAATTTCTTTTAAATGCAAGGCAATACGCACTCGATAAGCGGCACTAGAACGCCAGTAACCATAAAGTTTCATAACTTTTCTCTTTTATGCTTTGTACTGCACTACTTTTTGATCAATTGAGCCAAAGATACTTATGCCATTATTATCAAACATTTCAATGCGAACCGTATCACCAAAAATCATAAACGGTGTCTTTGGTTTACCATCACTGATCGTTTCTAACATTCTAACTTCAGCTAAACAACTTGAACCCACTGTTCGGTCGTAATTTGAAATAGTTCCTGAGCCAATAATACAGCCCGAAGATAACGGACGAGTTTTAGCGGCATGAGCAACAATGGTAGGAAAATCAAAAGTCATGTCAGCGCCACAGTTAGGTTGACCAAATAATTTATTATTAAAATGTGTCGTTAAGGGTAAATGCAGTTTAGCGCCGTCCCATAAGTCACCTAATTCGTCAGGTGTTATCGCTACGGGTGAAAAGGCACTTGATGGTTTTGAGTGAAAAAAACCAAAACCTTTGGCTAGTTCACCAGGAATTAAATTACGCAGTGAAACATCATTAACGAGCATAAGTAGTTTAATATGTTTAGCTGATTGCTC
Organism: Colwellia sp.; assembly: GCA_033852215.1. Lineage (GTDB taxonomy): Bacteria > Pseudomonadota > Gammaproteobacteria > Enterobacterales > Alteromonadaceae > Colwellia. The sequence goes on from JAWSUX010000010.1 coordinate 8,686, forward strand.
TGGAGTAGAGCCCATTGGCACATCATCAGTTATCACCGCAACTTCAGATTCAAAATCGATACCAAATTTTTCGCTAACGACCTCGATATCATCACGAGGACCAACAAACGTATCTGAGCCACCTTGATACATTAATGGATCGGTCCAGAATGTATCAGGCATTACGGCATTACGTGCTTTTCGCACGAGCTCAACATGATTTACGTAAGCACTGCCATCAGCCCACTGATATGCTCGAGGTAATGGTGATTCGCAATCAGCTTGCTCAAAATCGATAGTGTTAGTTAATTCATTATTATTTAAGGCGTGATAAATTTTTTCTAATTCAGGCGATATATCACACCAATTATCAAGCGCAGCCTGTAAGGTGGCGGCTATATCACCTACCACTACTGCTTTATTTAACGCACGGTTAACTACGACAAGTTTACCGTCACGTGTATTATTTTTTAACGTTGCCAATTTCATTATCAAACCTTTTGTTGCTTATTTATTGCGAATTGATGATTTAATTATCGCTATAATTATAAGAAACTATGGTACGAAATTTTATAAACTACCAAGAAATTATCATAGTTCAATAAAAGCTTTACGGAACAATTTCTTTACAGGGAATATATTACACAGCCATACAATAAGAAAAATAACCAGTAGAATAACGGTTAGTTATATTTTCACCGTTTTTTTATTAATATTGTACTCTCTAAGTTTATTAGCAATTGCGGTATGACTTAATCCTAGCTTCTTAGCTAATTGTCTCGTGCTAGGATAAGCAGGATATAATTTACGCAATAAGTCAGCTTCAAAACTTTTCACTGCTGCATCAAGAGTCCCTTCAAACTCTTGTTCTAAATAACCATGTTCACGGGTATAAGCAGGTAATTTCAAATGACTTATTTCTATCTCCTCACCTTCAAGTAATGATGCTGCTCGTGTAAGTACATTTTCGAGTTGTCTTATATTACCCGGCCATGGATAATGTTCGATAAAATCACGACATTGATCACTAATTTTTAGATGACTCCGACCTGTTTGCTGCCCTGATTTACTTATAAAAAATTCCGCAAGCGGTAAAATATCACTGAGGCGCTCCCGAAGTGACGGCAAAGTCAGACCAAAGACATTAAGACGATAATATAAGTCTTCCCTAAATTCCCCCATAGAGACTAGATTTAGCAGGTCTTTGTTGGTTGAACTAATAATACGAACATCGACAGTCACTTCTTGCTCAGAGTCTACTCGTCTAAAACAACCATTTTGAATAACACGCAATAACTTACTCTGTAATTTAGCAGACATTTCACCAATTTCATCTAGAAATACAGTGCCACCATCTGCCAATTCAAAAATTCCACGTTTACTTAATACATGCTCTTTTTCGCCAACACCAAACAGCTCAGATTCAGCAACATCATCAGGTAATGCTCCACAATTCAAAATCATGAAAGCATTATCACTACGTTTACTTGCGCCATGACATGCTCGAGCAAGTAACTCTTTGCCTGTTCCTGTCTCTCCCATAATTAGAATGGAAGCATCAAGTGATGACATACGCTTAGCTTCACGAATAACTCGACGCATAGCACTAGAGCTAGCCTGAATTCCTGTAAAAGCACTCTCATTAGGCTGTTTAAAAGCATTCATCTGTTGCCCTAAACGTGCTTCAGATTTTAAAATTAATACCGCGCCTGCTAATGTTTGTTGATCTTTTTCACCATTGACTTGAATTGGCATAATATCAGCGACAAAATCTTCGCCCTGAAATTTCAGACGACGCGTTTGTGCTAAAACATCACCACTGTCTAACCAACGATTGAAATTAAACCCTTTTAGCCAAAGGTTAACATTTTGACCAATAAGGCTTTCCTCACTTTCACTCATAATTTCAGATGCTATGCTATTTACCAATCGAATATTGCCTTTGACATCAATAGAGATAAAGGGATCTGGAAAGGTTTTTATTAAGGTAGCAAGTTCATTTCGTTCACATTCAGAAGGCATATATGGTGCTGTTTTTACATCGCCAACACCTTCAAGAAGACGTAATTGAGGCATAAAGGTTTGTAAATCAGAAAAATCTAAATCTGGAATATTAATAAAAATACGCCCAGGTTGCATTAGCTCGATACCGCGAACATTGATAGCATGTTCAACAAAAATCCCTAATACTTTTTGTCCCATACCTACACGGTCATGGCAGGTGATCTCCAAGCGCATTTAGCTAACCCTTATACTTGAGAGGAATAAAAATATTATTGTAAACTACTTTTTACGAAAAAACAGGGCAAGTTAACATAATTACTGTCTGTGAATAGTTTTCTTTTAACTCATTGTCAACTAAGTAAAATTAGTCCTGTAACTTATCCGTTTTTGCTGCACAGATAAAATCATTACGATGTAAACCACCAATAGAGTGTGTCCACCAAGTAACCGTTACCTTACCCCATTCAAGTAGTATTGATGGGTGATGAAATTCACTTTCAGCCAATGTCGAGACTTTATTGGCAAATGCCCAAGCTAATTTATAGTTTTTAAATTTATATTCACGTTCTAGCATCATTACATTGTCATGAACTTTCGCCACCCAGTCAGGAATTTGTGCCATCAACTCTTTTAGCTCTTTATCGGTAACTCTGGGTGCATCAACATGGCATGCTTCACACGTTTGGTTTGCTAAAGTATTTGTCATCATATTATCTCCTTTAATTCCATTTTAAACTCGTGACTTCTATTTTATATAACAATTTAGCCTTGTTTTTGTTCAATATGTTTCGGCATTTTAGGAGCGGAAAAACGAGCTTTATACAAACCTAACTTTTGTGCTTTAGCCACCAATACCATAATTTCTTCAACTTCAAATTTTCGTATATCGTCCAAATCATCTACTTTAGTGAGTAAATAATAAATCGGTTGCATAATATCGATACGATAAGGGGTTCTAAGTACATCAAGAATATCAAAAGCTTTACGAACAACGGCATTATCTTCTAAAGCATAAGTTGTTTCACTGGGAGAAGATAAAATCCCACCGCCATAAATACGTAATCCTTTAGGTGTATCAAGCAAACCAAATTCAATAGTAAACCAATATAAACGAGCAAGAAAAACACGCTGTTCTTTATTAGCATTTAACCCCATTTTTCCATAAGCTTCAGTATAATTGGCAAATGATGGGTTGGTAAGCAGCGGACAATGACCAAATATTTCATGAAAAATATCTGGCTCTTGTAAATAGTCCATTTCTTCTCGGCTGCGAATAAACGTGGCTACGGGGAATTTTTTTTCTGATAATAATTTAAAAAATTCACCAAAACCAATTAACGCGGGAACAGGATAACATTGCCAACCAGTAGTAGGTTTTAGCACAGCATTTACTTCACTTAACTGTGGAATTCTGTCAGTAGGTAAATTTAATTTTTTCAATCCATCAAAATACTCATCACAGGCTTTATCTTTAATACAAGATAACTGTCTAGTGACTAATTCATGCCAAATTTTATTTTCTTCATTTGACCACTGAATGATCCCCTGTTCATCAGAGGTTATAGAAACGTATTTTGTTCCTTTTGCCATGATATTAACCTTTATTATAATAATTTATGAAAAATGAATATTTTTATTACGCGGATTTTTCTTATTATAATTATCTTAAGACAAGGTCATAGACAAAATACAGTAAACACTAAAGGTTAAAAAACAGCCAAATGTAATTACTGTACACCAAAGGTTACATCATTAATGACAACCAACAGAGTTGTCAGGAAGTCATTTACTATTAGGATTAATTAACACTTTAATTTGTGTACTTATTTTTTTACGAATATGCTTTAACTTTGGTTTTTCATCAAAGGGAATTGGCCGACATAGTTGCATGGTTTGTATGCCAAGGCGAGCCGTTAGCATACCCGCCCCTAATCCCTGAGCAAAACGAACAGATAATTTACCTAATAATTCAGCACCAACTATATCACTGCCAAAGTCACTAATAATTTCACTTGCGCCAGCATAAGCCATATTTACAAAAACTTGTTTTATTAATTTTATACGGCTCCAATAGCCTAGTTTTAAGCCATAAAGCCCAGCTATTTTATTTATCATACGTAAGTTGCGCGATAACATTACCAACATATCAATAATGGCCACGGGGCTTAAAGCAACCAATACTACGGCTTCTGTAGAAAACTTAGCTACTTCATTAAGTGCTTTTTCATCAACGTTTTTTAATACAACACGAGAATATAACTGCACCAGTTCTTTTGATGATAGCCCTGTTGATAAAGCTTCACGCCATACATCATGCTCTTTTTCATTATCAAAGACCAAATCAGAAGGTAAACGCTCATTGAGTTTTTGACAAAAAAGTTCCGCGTTGTTGGTTTTATTTTGACTTATCGAGTGTTGCCCCTTTGAAGATAGCTCTTTTGAAAATAATTCTGGTGATAAAAAAGTTACCGCTTGCTGTTTTAATGCTTGTTGCTGCTTAAACTGTCTTAAACCAACAAATTCTTGCCATAACGATCTTATACTTACCAGAGATAATGATGCTAATAATGCAGCATATATGCTGGTGATGATGGGGCTTTGGCTAAAACCTTCAATAAAAAACAGTGTCGCTTCAATAAAAATTATTAGCATGAACAAGCTAATAATAACTCTCCATAACCAAGGTAGCTTGGTATTAACTATCTGTTTTGTATCATTCGCTAACTGCTGCACCGATAGTTCATCAGTACTAACATAATCCTGAGAAGCCTCGTCAATAATGACAGAGTTTTCTTCACCATTATCAAAAACAATTTGAGGCTCTATTGTTGATGAGTCATTCTGATTAGTTTTCTTTAATATGTCGCTTTCATTAAAGAGTATTTGTTGCTGATGGCTGCTTGCCACTTTTTTATCAGCCATCTTTTCGCCTCTATTATTACGATTACTTGCTGTCATATCATTTTATCTGCTAATAAGAATTGTAATACTTGATCCATGCGAACATGGGGTAAACACTGATGTTTGGCTAAGCCACTTATGGGTGCAAAATCAATAAAATTAAAGCCATTTTTTTGCCAATAATCATTACTGGGTAACGTATCAGGTACTTCACCCGGAAAAACAGTCACTTTTTCAGTTAACAACTTCGCTTCTTTTACGTTATCAACTTCTGCAGAGTTATCACTTGTATCACTTATTTTAGTCTGAGCTAAATGCCGCCCTTGAATAACAGGTATTTGTTTTCCTTCATGATTAATCATTCCCGTTTGAGTTGCTTTAACAGAGGCGATAGCCAAGGTTTTAACTTCAACAGCGTCATAATTAAGTTGATGCTTACTTTTATAAATAAGTTGATTAACAAGAGATACTAATGGGGCATGTTGCTCTGGAGTAACGTGATCCGCTTTAGTCGCCGCAAACAATAACTTATCTATTTTTGGCGAAAATAAACGTGACAATAATCCTGACTTGCCATAAGTATAACTTTCTAAAATCATACTGATGGCTTGCTCTAAGTCAGAAAAACTTTCTTTACCTTTATTTAACGCAGTTAAACAATCAGCAAGTACTATTTGACGATCAAAATGCACAAAATGTTGCTGATAAAATTTTCGAACAACTTGCTCTTTATACTCAAGGTAGCGAGAACGTAACATGCCAATAAAACTATCGTCGGCGGCATTTTGGTAATCATTACCATCCAAATGGCTCAAACCAGGGAAAGGAAAAAATTCTAAAATAGGTGCACCGGCTAATTCTCCGGGTAAAATAAAACGCCCCGGCTGAATAACAGACAAGCCGAGTTGACATCTAAAAGTATGTAAAAGTTCGGTATATTCTTTTGCTAATTCAGCCAATAATTCTTCACTTACAGGCGCAAAGGGATCAATGTCATTCAGCTTAGCTAAAAAGGCTTTACTGTATTCAATTCTTGGTGCACTTTTTAGCAGGTTTTCTGTTTTCTCAGACCACTCTTGATACGTTTGTTTTAACATAGGTAAGTCAAGCAGCCACTCTCCAGGGTAATCTGTTATATCAATAGTCAACGTTGCCATATCAGTAGCGTATTTTAACAAGGAATTAGGTTGATAACGTATTGCTAATCGTAATTCACTAATACCGTGCGTTGGCTCAGGCCATGTAGCAATATCTGCAGTTAAAGCAGACATTGCGCCATCATAATCAAAACGAGGAACATGAAAATGCTTTTGTGGCACTCTTTTCGCGGCAATAAAACGACCTTGATGCACGGGATCAAAAAAACTTAACCGCGTACCATTGCCTTCGTTAATGAGCTGATTCACTAGAGACGTGATGAAGGCAGTTTTACCGCTACGACTTAACCCTGTTACGGCAAGTGTTATGTGTTGATCAATACTGCGGCTAAATAATTCATTGGCCTTGTGTTTTAACTTATCAATACGTGCTTTTTTAATTAGTGCCATGACCTAATAAATACTTGTTAAGTGGATTTTAATAGAGCTTGATAATACGAAGCTTTTTATATAAATAACAGTGTGTATATGAATTTTACACGACAATATTATCTCAATACTGCGGCAAGTTATTTACCATACCTATATAACAACTTGATTACAGCTTGTTGATTTCTCTTGATACAGTGAATTCTGGCGACGTAATATAGTGTTCCATCGCTTGTAATTTTCCTTCTAGCGCCTTAAATTTACGACGAATATCATGAAATGCTTGCTTAGGCGGCTCACCTGATTGCCATATGCGCGCCTTAACTTTAATCGACTCATTCGTCATTTGATCGTCATAGTCACCTGCACTACTATTATCTTGATGGCGATATTTTGATTGCCCCTGATGTTTTTTATCAACAAAAGACTGCTGAGATTTTGGCGTTTTATCGAGAATAAACCAAGCAGCAACATAACCGAAGATTAAAAAAGGCATGCCGAACAATACTCCAGACACCACTAAAATTCGAACTAACCATGTTTCCCAACCCAAATAGTCCGCAATGCCAGCACAAACACCCGCAATTTTCCCCCTATAGGGGTTGCGGTATAACTCTCCACGCCTCTTATTCATAGTTTAGACCTCCAGCTTGGAGTCTCTGCATCTAAAATAGCTTCAAGTGTTTGTATGCGCTGACTCATTTTGTCAGCCATTTCGGACAAATCAGATAATTGAATATATTCTTCTTCGCTGAGACCTTGGCTGACTTCTTTTTTACTACGGTAATGTAATACTAGCCATATAGGCGCAACAACCACCATAAAAAGAATGATAGGTACAACAATAATCTCTTCCACAATATTTCTCCTTGCTTTTACTTTTGATCTATCATTGGTCTATATTATTAATATTTATTCGACAATGGTTTAATCGACAATATGTTAATCAACCATACTTAAACCAACCATCAATTATTTTTTCATCTTCGCTTTAAGTTTCGCTAATTCGTCATCGACTTTTTCATTAGATTCAAGCTCTGCTATTTCATCAGAAAGCGATTTACTGCCAAGCTCATAAGACTCCACTTGTGACTCTATGTCATCAACTTTACTTTCATAGTGGTCAAAACGACTTAAAGCATCATTAATTCGATTACTGTGAATAGTTTCTTTCACTTTTAACCTTGAACTAGCGGTTTTCTCACGCATCACTATCACTTTCTGGCGAGATTTAGCATCAGCAAGTTTATCTTGTAATTGACTAACTTCATTTTGCAGTTTAGCAATATGCTCCTCTGTATAATTAAGTTCCGTGAGTAATGCTTGCGCACTTTCACTGCATTTTTTCTTTTCTATTAAAGCGCCACGTGCCAAATCTTCTCTGTCTTTACTCAGCGCTAATTCGGCTTTATCTTGCCACTGTGATACTTGTGCTTCCAATTGGGCTACTTGGCGAGTTAATTCTTTTTTATCCGCAAGTGTTTTAGCTGATGTTGAACGCACCTCAACTAAAGTATCTTCCATCTCTTGGATGATCAAACGCACCATTTTTCGTGGGTCTTCCGCTTTATCTAATAAGTTATTAATGTTTGAATTAATAATGTCGGTGAATCTTGAAAAAATACCCATGATGACTTCCTCTTTTTCAGCTAAAAATTAGCTCTTGTTTTCTTTATAAGATCTAAATAACACCTTGTTTTGGCGCTAGGTTACGTTTAATTGCTACTTTAGCTACATTCATTTTTTACGCCATGTTTAAAACAAACTGTAACACTATGTTTTAAATGTATTTATTATATTTATAAAAAAGACTTCTCTATAGACAAGTAATAAAATACACTATTTGTTAGTGAAATAAACCAATTTTTGAGTTTGCTTTAGGTATAAAAAATGACGCGTTTTAATCAACAAGATAACCTTCTTGGTCAAGCAAATTGCTTTTTAGAAGTCTTAGAACAAATATCTCAAATCGCTCCGTTAAGTAAACCCGTACTCATTATTGGTGAACGTGGTACAGGTAAAGAGCTTGTTGCTGCTCGATTGCACTTTTTATCTAAACGTTGGCAACAAAACTATTTAAAACTTAATTGTGCCGCGTTAAATGAAAATTTATTAGAAACAGAATTATTTGGCTATGACAGTGGTGCTTTTACTGGTGCCAGCAAACGCCATGAAGGCCGTTTTGAGCGAGCAAATAAAGGCACGCTATTTTTAGATGAAATAGCAAATACGTCAGGTTTGATTCAAGAGAAATTGCTAAGAGTAGTCGAATATGGAGAATTTGAACGTGTGGGGGGCTCTCGTACTATTCACACCGACGTTCGCTTAGTTGCTGCGACTAATGAAGACTTACCAAGCCTTGCTGCTTCAGGACAATTCAGAGCTGACTTATTAGACCGACTTGCTTTTGATGTTATTACGCTACCGCCACTGCGTGAGCGCCTCGACGATATTGTGATGTTGGCTGAACATTTTGCTATTAATATGGCACGAGAATTAGAATTTGAACTTTTTAGTGGTTTTACCGAGAAAGCTAAACGCAGCCTGCTAGATTACCAGTGGCCTGGTAATATTCGAGAATTGAAAAATGTTGTTGAACGCAGTGTTTATCGCGCTAATACCCCTCATTTACCTGTGCACGAATTAATTATAGACCCTTTTGAATCAGCCTTTAGGCCAAAACAGCAGATAAGAACACTTGATAGAATAACAACTAATAAAACGTTAGTTAATAACGAAAAAGAAGCGATAGATGATTCTTCTTCAACAACATATTTATTTGATTCACCCCCTCTATCGACAAAAAATATCGTAGAAGAATTTCCACAGTCTCTTAAATCATTATCACAAAACTATGAAATAGAATTAATTAAAACAGCATTAGCGCATTGTCAGTTTAACCAGAAGAAGACTGCAGAGGCTTTAGTTCTAACTTATCATCAATTAAGGGGTTACTTAAAAAAATACAATTTACTTGATGGTAGTTTACGTAATGAAAGCTAGTAAACTCATGATAAATATTTTAAAAGTTAAGCACCTTACGGTAGTAGGTTTTACCTGCTTAGTCTGTTTTATTAGCGGCTGTAATGATTCAAATAAATTATCACTACATGAACGTAGTATAATTTATTGCTCAGAGGGCTCTCCAGAAAGCTTTAACCCACAGTTAGTGACATCAGGCATAACTATTGATGCCACCTCAAACCAACTTTATGACCGATTAATCTCTTATCAAGGCCAAGATGATATTCTCGGCCCTGCCCTTGCAAAATCTTGGCATGTCACTCGAGATGGTAAAAAAATCACTTTTTATCTACGTAAAGATGTGACTTTTCATACAACAAAATATTTTACTCCAACAAGAACACTCAACGCCGATGATGTTATTTTCAGCTTTAACCGAATTTTAGATAAACAGCATCCATACCATGATACTTCTGGTGGTCACTACCCCTTCTTTGAATCAATAAAATTTAATGACATAGTGGAGCAGGTAGAAAAAATTAATGATTACACTGTACGTTTTAATTTAAAACGTACTGGCAGCTCTTTTTTAGCAAATGTAGCATCTGATTTTGCCATCATATTGTCTGAAGAATACGCCCAGAAATTGAGTCAACGTAAAGCAAAGCACGAAATTGATATATACCCTGTCGGAACAGGACCTTTTAAACTAAAAGAATACCGTGTAGGTTCTTTAATTCGTTATTATCGTCATGATGCTTATTGGCAACAGAAAGCCCAAATAGAGCAATTGGTTTACGACATATCACCAAATAATACGAGTAGAGTAACTAAACTACTCGCCAAAGAATGTGATGTGAGCAGTTATCCTATTGCACATCAAAAAATATCTGAGCGTAAGGACTTACAACTTGAAGCAGTAACCGCATTAAATGTGGCTTATTTAGGTTTTAATACTAAAAAACCGCCCTTTGATAACAAACTTGTGCGTCAAGCAATTAATTTAGCGATTAATAAACAAGCCTTAATTGACACGGTTTACCGCGGCAAAGCTAAAAAAGCAAAGTCTATTTTACCTGAAACATCTTGGGCCTATAATGACAAAATACCTGAGACCAAGTACAGCCCGATAAAAGCCAAGTCCTTACTTGAGATGGCAGGTTACTTACAAGGCTTTACTATGGATATTTGGGTAATGCCTGAGCAAAAACCGTATAATCCAAACGCGATGACCATGGCTAAACTTATTCAAGCTGATTTAAAAAAAATAGCGATAAAGGTAAATATTGTTAGTTTTGAGCGGAGTACTTTTTTTCACCGTTTATCTGATGGTGAACACCAAAGCTTTTTATTCGGTTGGTCTGCCGAACATCCTGATCCCGATAACTTTTTCACTCCTATGCTCAGTTGTTCAACAAGAACTGCTGATAACAATAGAACTTTTTGGTGTGATAAAAATTATGACAAGCTACTTCAGCAAGCGTTATTGACAACAAAGAGAAGTAAAAGAAAGAAGTATTACGCGCAAGCAATGGCAATTATTCATGAAGAAATACCTTTATTACCTATTGCTCACTCACAGCGTTTTCAAGCACGAGGGACTAATATTACCGGTAACATTTTGGCAAAATTTGGTGGCATTAACTTTTATCAGGTTGCTAAAAGTAATAACATAAATAATAAAGAAAAAGAGGCTGTGAATTAATATGTTTATTTTTACTTTACGGCGTATCAGTTTATTTATTTTTACTATGTTAATGTTGGCAATGCTGTCGTTTAGCTTAAATTTTTTATTCCCTGGCAACAGTGTAATTAACTTATCTGGACAAATAAATGCCACACCTAGTCAATTAGTTACACTAAACCAAGACTATCAAACTGATAAAAATATAATACACCAATTTGGTGCGTATTTATCTCATATTTCTCAGGGTGATCTTGGCCAGTCTATGGCGAGCCAATCGCCTATTAATCATGAAATAGCCAAACTACTACCGGCAACGATTGAGCTAAGCCTTGTCGCTTTATTAATCGCTATGTGTGTTGGTGTCCCTTTAGGTTTTATTGCCGCAATTAATCATAATAAAACCAGTGATAACGTTATTTTAGCGTTTGCTATGGTTGGTTATTCTGTTCCTGTTTTTTGGCTTGGTTTGTTGGCTATACTATTTTTTTCTATCGGTTTAGGCTGGTTGCCCTCAGCAGGGCAAATTAGTTTACTTTTTGAAATCGAATTCTTCACTGGCATTCAATTTATTGATATTTTGCTCAGCGATAGTCCTTATAAATGGCAAGCATTTCGTGATGCTAGTGCTCATATAATATTACCTGCCAGTGTTATTGCACTAGCACCCGCAACTATTTTTATACGCTTATCTCGAGCCTCTATGATAGAAGTGCTCGCTACTGGTTATATCAGAGCAGCTAGAGCAAAAGGACTTAGCAGTAGACAAATTATTTTTCGCCATGCGACTCGTAATGCGCTAATAAAAATAATTCGCCATGTTGGATTACAGTTTGCCAACTTAGTAACAATAGCAATGGTCACCGAGGTAATATTTAGTTGGCCTGGTATTGGCAGGTGGTTAATTGAAAGCATATATCAACGAGATTACACCGCTATTCAAAGTGGTTTGTTAGTACTGTCGTGTTTTATTTTTATTGTGCATATTTTAACAGACTTCATCTATGCCGCATTAAACCCGTTAGCGCGAGGAAATAAACATGGCTCGTGAAAAAACATATCAGGAAGAAATATTCCCTTCTCCGTTTATGCAGCTGTGGATTATCTTTCGAAGAACGCCAGTAGCAATGTTAGGTTTCGCCTGTTTTTTATTTTTAATATTTCTTGCTGTATTTGCTCCTATCTTAGCGCCATACTCTCCTATAGAGGGGCATCTCGATATGATTTTATTACCTCCTGCATGGCACGATGATGGTAATGTCAGTTTCTTATTAGGTACCGATGAACTAGGACGAGATATGCTGTCTCGTTTAATGTATGGCACCTCACTTACTTTTGGTTTGAGTTTTATTGTTGTTATAATCTCACTTGTGATTGGTGTAGTTATTGGCTCTTTATCTGCATTAACTAAAGGATTCAAATCAAGCTTTTTAAATCATTTTCTTGATGTTATTTTATCTATACCTTCATTGCTGCTAGCAATCATCATTGTTGCTATTTTAGGACCAGGTATTAGTAATACCGTTTGGGCTATTGTTATTGTACTCATTCCGCAATTTATTCATATAACGCGCTATGCAGTTAAAGAAGAGTTCCGTAAAGATTATGTTTTAGCTTCTCGTCTGGATGGCGCGAGTAATTTTCGGCTATTATATTACTCGGTGCTGCCAAATATTGTTGAGCGCATAATGAGTCAGGCAACACTAGCACAATCAACGGCTATTTTAGAAATAGCTACCTTAGGTTTTTTGGGGCTTGGTGCACAAGTGCCGTTACCTGAATGGGGAGCAATGTTGGCAAATGGTTTAGAACGATTCTACATTGCCCCTTGGACTGTTTACCTACCGGGCTTAGCGATACTCTTTGCTGTAATAACAACCAACTTACTGGGTGAAGGCATGCGCCACGCTTTAAAACTGCGTAAGGAAAGCTAATGAACTTACTCGACATTCGTAATTTATCCATTGAATTAGAAACACCTACCGGCCGAGTTTTAGCTGTAGATCGTGTTAGTTTATCAATGAAAGAAGGTGAAGTTCGCGGTTTAGTTGGGGAGTCTGGCTCTGGAAAATCTCTTTTAGCACAAGCAATTATTGGCGTATTAGAAGACAAATGGCATGTACATGCTGATAGATTTCATTGGCGTGGTATCGACTTATTACGCTTAAGTATAGAAGAACGCAGAATATTATTGTCTCGAGATGTTGCGATGATATTTCAAGAGCCCATGAGTTGTTTAGATCCAACAACCACCATAGGTAAACAACTAAGTGAAGCATTAGACAGTAAAAAATTTACCGGTTATTTTTGGCAGAAAAAAGCAAAAAAGAAAGAAGCGGTAATAAAATTATTACATAAAGTTGGCATTAAAAAGCATAACCTATGTATTAAGAGTTACCCCCACCAATTAACCGAAGCAATATGCCAACGAGTTATGATCGCTATTGCCTTAGCTGGCCAGCCTATATTACTCATTGCCGATGAGCCAACAGCTGCGATGGAAAGTACTAATCAAGGGCAGATATTTAGACTACTTGCTAGCTTAAATCAGTTGAAAAACATGTCTATATTATTAATAAGCCATGACTTAGAAAATATTACCCACTGGACTAACACTATTACCGTTATGTATAGCGGTCAATTTGTCGAAGCGGGTACCACAAAGCAAATTTTTACCAAGCCTCGACATCCTTATACCCGAGCGCTCGTTGATAGTAGTCCACAAGCCAACTTACAGCTGCCAGTAAAATCTCGTTTAATGACATTACCAGGCAGTATCCCTATTTTAAAACATCTACCAATAGGTTGCCGTTTAGGACCTAGATGCCCAAGAGCTCAACAAGCTTGCGTTATCGCCCCCAAGGTGAGTAATTTTCATGGCCATAAAGTAAGCTGTCATTTTCCTCTAAGGAGTGAAGCTTTAAAAAAGGAGCCCATCAAGAACGGCTCTTCCAAACAGATTATTTCAAAAAGGAACTCTAAATGAGTGCATTACTTGAAGTAACAGATATCGCTAAATCATTTAAGCTAAAAGGCCACTGGTTTCATAAAAAAACTTTTAATGCGTTATCTCCTCTTTCCTTTACTATTAAAGCTAAACAGACTTTAGCTATCGTCGGTGAAGCAGGCTCAGGTAAATCAACGTTAGCTAAAGTTTTAGTTGGGGCTGAATCACTAAGCTCAGGGCGCATATATTTAAATGGTCAACTACTACAAGATAAAAGTTTTAAGCAACGGTGCCAGCATATTCGTATGATCTTTCAAGACTCTGGCACTACACTAAATCCAAGCTTAACTATTGAAGAGTTACTTGACGAGCCACTAAGTCTTAATACCGATTTAGATGAATTACAACGTAAAAAACTGATTCGAAC
>JAWSUX010000152.1:0-26354 GCA_033852215.1 Colwellia sp.
CCATCCTTAGCAAGCGTGACAGGTGGAGATAACAGCAGCGAAACTTGTGGCGGCGGCAATACCGCCAATTTATCTTGGAAGGCTTTGGAGGCTGATATGCAAACCAAACCCGCGGGTACCTATAGTGCCACCATGACGGTAACGGTTTCAACGCCATAAAAGGTATAGGGTAATGATTCATCAAAAACACAAATTACAGTTCAGCCTGCTCAGCCTATTTAGCCGACAGAGCTTAGTATTGACTAGCTTGCTGGCGGTATTGTTTATGCCCCAAACCTTCGCGGCGACTGATGGCATTTTGGCCAGACAAACAGAAGGTCAAATCGATATTAGCTTGCGCATTCTTGATACTACGCATTTTTCAATTGAGGTCGACTTTGATCAAGAAAAGTTATCCGCCAATGGCGATATTATTCGTGACATTGAAACCTGCATTTCTTTCAACGGTAGCAATAGCTATAGCATTATAGCAACCACTAACACTGAGGGTTTTATCCTAAAAAAGCCCGCTGATGATACTGATATTCATGTTGCTGCTAATGTTGGCGCTGATGGCAGTGTAAAGGCGGATGTTTCTGCTAAGACCCGTGCTAATACAGATGTGAATGCAAGTGTGAAGGCTGCTAACAATAGCGGGGTGGCATTTCTCGCCTACTGGAGCCAAAGTTCAAGAAAAAAAGACCGTACACCACTGCAATACGGCATACCTTTCTCCGGCAGAATACTTGATCAAGCTGAAACTGAAAAGTGCGTAAGCGGAAAAGGACGTGGTAATAGTCGTTTTTCTATTCTGATCCCTAAAAACAGCAGAGCTAAGGTCAGAACAGGGCGTTATCGCGCAACCATTTCGCTGGTTATATCGCCCAATTAAGCAAAAATCTCAAGTTCACCGACCAAGTTCATGCCTAGTTAATAATCATTCACTCAATCAGCCAATCAGTAAATCAGTAAATTCTCGTTTTATCGTGCTGTAAGCGGATTTTATCTAACTCTAAGGCACTGGTTAGTTTACATTTAACCTCACCCACTTCAATCAGCATATCTTGTTTAACCTTGGGTATTTCAAAACGACAGACTTGATTTTTGACAATAAAAGTAAATTTATTGTCATTGACCCGTATAGGCATCTCTACAATGAACTCACCATTATTGTCGGTATAAGCCGCTTCGCTGCCAGTTTCAAAGAACAAGTTTGCCACTGGGCTATCATCGGCATTAACCAGCGTACCAGAAAGAATAATCAACCTAGCGATGTCAAAACTTCGGCTAAGACTATTACCCGGGTATGGCGTTACACTGGTATGTGGATTCATTATCTTGATAAATGCGCCCTGCTTCGGGTTTGCATCACGGATTTCAATGGTAGACTCTTTATACTCTCGTGCCTCGATAAAAGTCGTTTCCCCGATATTAATATAGGCTTTGTGATTACCGTTGACTAAAACACTGATCAGCTTTTCACTGTCTGGCTGACCATTAATTTTGATGGCGACCAGTGCACTACCTATAGGTACTGCCCCTGTCATTTGTATCATCTGATCAGAGCCCGCAACAAAGGTTGATACCAGCTCACCACCAAAACTCCCGCCTTGGCTAGTTGAGGTTTTGTTTAGATACATACCTGCTTTTAGTAACGTACCGTCATAGTCAAGGTCTAAATTTTTCACCTGAGTGTTCTGTGTTCTCGTATCAGAGCTGATTTTACTGGTTCTATATAATGCCTTGGCAGTGATGTTTCTTAAAGTATCCACACTGCTATCATCGCCTCTGTACTGCACTGAGTTTTCCCAAGCCAAACTTTTTGCCGCCGTATGTTTTGCGCCATTTAAATAACTGGTTGCCGTTACGTTGCCTAAGCGATATGTCAGACCAATAAAAAAACGTGTCTGCTCGCCTATATCAGTCCAGTCGTGCTGTGCGGTTACGGTTACATAAGTATTTTTATTACGGTAAGGGATATATCTAATAGCAGGTCCATAACGATAGGTATCTGGCGTGTCGGGGTTGTTGCGATATTGCCCTTTAAAAGCGAAGTACAGGTTACGTTTTCCCAGCTTGAAATTGCGTGACAAACTGAAGTTAAGAATCTCTCTGGCTTTAAAGTCTAATAACACCATTTTATCACTAAGCACGGGATCATCTTTGAATGCCTGTGAATAAGACAAACTGCTTGAGATATGCTCCCCCCGCCAACGAAGGTTAGCCCAATAGCCAAGCAGTGTTTTACTATTGCTTTCAGATAAGCTGAGATCAAAGTTAAATTCGCCAAAATCTTTTGCTTGGTAAATACCTTTTATTCCCTGGCTGAAAATCATTCTGTCATCAATGGCATACATTGATGCACTGCCTTCAAGGTAATCTGTGATACGGGCGCGAACAGAAGTGAAAAGAACGGGTATATTGTAATAGTCAAGGTTGTCGCGAAGTTTTCCTAAAGAGAAATTTAGATCAAGTCTTTCTCGCGGCATTATCTCTTCGTATTTATAAAATTGCTCAGTATATCGAGCGGTTTCTACTCCATCTACCGAGATAACGATCACCACAGGATAAGAGCCTCTGGGAAACCTACGTGAATCGAGTTGAGTATGACCAAATTCTAACATGCGTGAAAACAGTACTTCGCCGCTTTCTGCATCCTCCTTAAATACCTCAACTAGCGCTCTGGTGGGGACAAAGACCTCCAGTTGGTTTGACTTGAGTTGAGGGTCATCTGAATAGAGCTCTCTATTACTTGATATAGACGCCCCAACGATATCCAGACTGGAGGCAAATAACTGCCCTGGGGTATCAAGCAAACCGCCAGCAAGGGTTAACGGGGTTTCCAGTACCGTAAAATCGGTTTCTGCTTGCAAGGTACGCAGGTCGTAACTGTCAACATAACTGCCGGAAGTGAGCAGACGATGTTGGCGATAAGCAAGCCGAGTATGATTGGTAAATGCTGTGTTGTTATTACGCTGTTCAGCAGATAAAGTGCGGCTTCCTTTTGCTTCCAATCGGGTTAAAAAAGTGGGT
Organism: Colwellia sp.; assembly: GCA_033852215.1. GTDB lineage: Bacteria > Pseudomonadota > Gammaproteobacteria > Enterobacterales > Alteromonadaceae > Colwellia. The sequence continues at coordinate 3,013 of JAWSUX010000152.1, forward strand.
GAGCCTTCAAAACCTGTGGTTTTACTGATTTCAACGGCAACATCCAAAGCCTGCTCAGGCGCAATATCAGCCATGATGGCAAAATTATCGTTATCTATGCTGATAGTGCCAAGAGTATCCATGTTACGTGAGGCATATATCCGCCCCTGAAATAGCGGCAGCATAGCTTGACGATTGCGAATTAAGGGCAGCATATAAATAGCCTCTTGCGGATCAAGTAATTCAATCCAATCGTTGTTATATTTTACTAAAACAAAACCAAAGTAATTGCCACCAACAAAAAGATCATAAGCGGTTTCGATAAAATCTTCATTTTCTTCAACTTTTTCTTCAACTACAGGAGTTTGAGCTGTTACAAGCGATTTTTCTGTTACAGGGGGCAGCTCTGTTAGAAGAGGTTGTTCTGCTACAACGGGTTGCTCTGTCACAAGAGCTTGCTCACTTACCGCAGTGTTGTTAGCTATTGGTTTAACATCGGCTACGGTAGTTAATGTGTTCACAGGCGCTGATACTACACTCTGTATTGCTGTGCTTTGCTGATTTTGGCTACTAGCACTACTCGTCGCTGATTTTTTTGCTGTTATCTGTTCTTCTGTGTTATTAACTGGGGCTATTATTACCTGAGGAGTAACTGTCTGGGATTCTATTTTCTGAGGAATATCTGCCTGAGGTTCAACTTGCTGAAGCTGTGTATCTAGCTTGGTTTGCAACTCAGTAGTTTCCTGATTATCAATAGGCAGATTAGCACTGGCTTGATCATCAATGGCTAGCTTAGTAACGGCTAGTTGACTAGATTGAGATTTTTTCGGATACGATATTTTTTCAGCAGGTATTTCCACAGTGGGCTCTGCTGAGAGAGGCTTTTGGGGTGAATTTGAAAAATCTTTCGCTGCGCAGGTAAATGAAAATACCGCGAATAATGCCCCAAAAAGATATTTATTTTTGTGAGTTTTATTCGCTTTGAACATTATCAAGTGGATCAAATTCAACTGCTGAATATTTACCTGCAGCACGTACTGAAAGTGTTAACCCAATATCCTCAAAACCTTCTGGAAGTTCATACTGCCAGTTTTTACCTGGATAAAGACGGGCACCGTTAAAACGAAAACAATCATCCTCAGTTTTACATAGAGTTCTCGGTTGGATCTCTGTTGAAACATTACTTTTATTGGTAAAAAGTAATTTTTTGCCTTCACGGGCTGCTTCAAGCTGGTATTTCACCTCTTTGGGCGGCACTAAAATCAAAGCACCCATGCCAATAATGACATCAATTTGAGTGGTAATGCTTGTTGATACTTCCTGAGTAATCGTACGAGTAGGGGCTTCGGGGGTGAAGGTGATACGATAAACCTTCTCGATATCGCTTGAGTTACGTTCACGTAACATCAAGCGAACATTACGAGTATTTTGTGCGGCAACCTCAAAAGCATTAGGCGCAACAACCAAAGATCTTGAGTTAACGCTGTGTTGTTCCTTAGAGCCAGAGTTGAGCACTTCAACTACATGGGTTTTTACAGCAAAGGTACGTTCATCATCTATATTGATAACACCGATGGTTTGTATTGGTCTTTCATTGGGCTGGAAAAGAATAATCGACTGACTTAAGGTTATATTGGCACTGGCTGTGATCGAAAAGCCAAGTCCAACTAACCATAAAGCTGACAGCAGAGAATTTTTATGCATTATTTAACATCCTTATAGGTCAACATATCTTAAAACGACTAAAGCATAACTAATTTGCTTATCATAAGCTATTTGAATGTTAACCCATAACAAAAAACCTCATTAAATGAGGTTTTTAAGGTTATTCTGGTGCAACGACCAGTGTTACTGTTGCTGAATAAGTTGCAGGTACTTTTGTCTGCATGTCAACGGCGGCAATCTCTAGGCTGAAATTTGCATTAGTACCACCACCACAGTTTATTGCAGTGGTATTCGTGCCAGATTGTGTAGTTAAAGCCGTGTTATAGGTTAAGGCTGCTCTGCCTGTTGTAGTAGTGACATCATTCCAATAAGCATCAAAATCAATATCCTGTGCTGCAGTACCACCTGCGCCACTGGAAATTCGAAAATCCCCTTTATCCGTAGTTGCCGTTACCGTGTAGGTGCCTGCACCGTTACGGAATATGCATGCTTCAGTATCGCCGGTTTCAGTACCTGTACCTGAATAGGTACCCAGATCGATATCACTAAGACCAGAAATGCGTACTAAATCGGGAATAATCAAGTCAACGTCAGTCGTACCGGTTGATGTAGCTCCGAGTGTTCCGTCGCCAGCAGCATAAACGCTAACAGCAGTAAAACTACCCAATACGGTCGCTAAAATTAGTAATACTCTTGGTTTCATATTCGTTTTCATTATATTATCTCCTGAGACTGACAATGATATTTATTGGTCCCTATCTATATAATGCAGCGAATAATCCTTATTCTAAATTTAAATATTAAAGCTCTTTATGCCCGACTCTTAGGGTTAGATCATTGCGTTAACTGTTTCTTGTTTTTGATTCAGTTTCTAACTCGGTATTAGTAACATTTCAAAATAACTTAACGCGGCTATAACACCTTATAACCTATAATCAATACTTTATCCAATTATTTACAATAATAAAAGTACATACATAGTACTAAAGTAGTACAAAAGTAATGCAAATAGCAAGTTAAGCCGTATTAATGTAATTAATTATTAATAAACCCCCTCTGTACATTTTAACTAAAAAAATAACAAATAAACTCAATATATTCATTTGAATCACAATCTAAAGGTAAGATATTTTCTCGGCTATTAACAAAAATAATAAAAAAATATTTCAGAGATATCCTCAAATAAGATATGTTATCGCATTATAAATTATAGTGGCGTTAAGCTACCTTCTTCAGCAATGGATTTCATCAACCATGAAAGATCTTACTCAAGGCTCTATCCCTAAACATTTACTCACGATGTCATTGCCTATGATGATAGGCATGTTTATTCAAACCTTATATTTTATCGTTGACCTATATTTTGTCGGTAAACTGGGATCTGCAGCCATCGCAGGGTTGAGTTTAGCAGGCAATGCAATGTTTTTAATCTTTGCCTTAACACAAATACTCAATGTCAGTACCGCTGCGCTTATCTCTCATGCCGTAGGGGCGAAAGATAAACAAGATGCTAACCTGACTTTCAACCAATCTATGATGGTATCTACTGTTATAGGAATAATCGTTTGTATTATTGGTTACATTGGGGCTGAATCTTACCTTGAATTGATTTCACAAGACCCTGAAACGGTGATGATGGGTCTCAGCTACCTCCATTGGTTTATTCCCTGCATGGCATTACAATTTGCGATGGTATCTATTAGTGCTGCTTTACGTGGTACAGGTATAGTTAAACCAACCATGATGATTCAAGTATTGTCTATTTTGCTCAACATTATACTTTCTCCTATATTAATTGCTGGATGGGGAACAGGATATTCCATGGGGATTGCGGGTGCAGGGTTTGCTAGCTCTATATCGGTTGTTCTTGCTGTTTTCCTTTTATGTTATTACTTTAAAACATCCACAACATATATCAGCATTGATTTTTCCCTTTGGCATATTAATATGCCACGCATTAAAAAATTACTCGCTATTGGCCTACCCGCCGGTGGCGAATTCTTTTTACTGTTCGTTTATATGGGCAGTATTTATTGGCTAATTCAACCCTTTGGCGCTGATGCACAAGCAGGATTTGGTTTGGGTTCACGGATAATGCAATCACTATTTTTACCGGCAATGGCTATTGCCTTTTCCGCACCAGCCGTTGCAGGGCAAAACTTTGGTGCAAAAAAATATCATAGAGTGAAAGAAACCTTTACTTGGACAGCTATTATAACTTGCTCTCTAATGGCTGTAATAACGTTACTGTGTTTAAGCCAATCGACATTGATGCTACAGGGCTTTTCTGATGATAAAGAAGTTATTTTAATTGGCGTGATTTTTTTACAAATGATTTGTTGGAACTTTGTTCCGTCTGGTTTGGTTTTTACTTGCTCAGGCATGTTCCAATCGCTTGGTAATACTTGGCCAGCGCTAATTAGCACAGCGATTCGTTTAATTACCTTTATCCTCCCTGCTCTTTGGGTATCACAGCAAAGTGACTTTCAAATTGAGCAACTTTGGTATATCTCTATAATCAGTGTTTGTATTCAAGCGTCAGTGAGCTATTATTTTTTAAGGCAAGAGTTTAAAAAGCGTTTACCTGAAAGTGACATATCAGGTGATAATTTAGAAAAAAACAAAAACATTGTTTAGCAAAATATAGATGGAAATGGGTTGTAGTTGGATATTACTAAAAGTAGGAGTGCATAGTGTCAAAGAATTTATTGGTGATTGAAGATTCTAAGTCGATTGCATCAGTTATTGAACGGATAGGTACTTCATTAAACTATAACGTTACAGTGGCCTATTCATTCGCCGAGGTTAAACACTTATTAGCTAAGCCACATGACTTTTTTTTAGCTACGGTAGATTATAGTTTACCTGATGCTAACAATGGTGAAGTGATCCCTTTTGTGCTTGATCATAATATTCCCAGTATCGTGATGACTGGGCATATGGATGACATTACACGTAAAAAAATATTAAGCTTACCTGTCGTTGACTACATAACGAAAGAAAACAGCCAAGCCTATCACTACTTGTTACGCGTATTGCGCGCTCAAACAACCAATGCTGATATTAGTGTTTTAGTCGTTGATGATTCTCTCACTGCACGTAACCAAGTCTGTAATCTTTTGAAACGCAGAAATTTTAATGTTTATGATGTATCTGATGGTCATAAAGCATTGCAGTTATTGAACGAACATCCAGAAATAAAACTGGTAATAACAGATCAAGAAATGCCTAAAATGAGTGGTATTGAGTTAGTGCAAAAAATTCGTCGGAATATTTCAAAAGATGAATTAATAGTTATTGGTATATCTGGAGCGAATAAAAGCTCTCAATCTGCTCGTTTCATTAAAAATGGTGCCGATGACTTTTTAAGAAAGCCTTTTTGTCCTGAAGAGTTTTATTGTCGCATAATGCAGAATATTGAAAAATTAAAACACCTCGAAACAATTTCTCTGGCAGCGAATAAAGATTACTTAACTAGTTTATTTAACCGTCGATATTTTTTAGATAAAGTGACTCATACTTATGAAAATCAGGAAAGTATTTTAACAACCTATGTTTTGGCACTAATCGCCATTGATAACTTCAAAGATATTAATGAAAATATTGGCCATAAAATGGCAGATAATATACTTATTGAATTAGCTAACTTATTGAATAAACATTTTAAAGGAGACTTAACGGCACGTTTTGGTGGCGGAGAGTTTAGTGTATTAATTTCAGGTGAAGATGAAAAAATTATTGAAGAGCATTTAAATGAATTTAGGCAAGTTGTTGCAAAAAACACGCTAAGTACAAAAGAAGCAGAGCATAATTTTACCGTAAGTATCGGCTGCACCATAATGCATGATGAAAACACATTAAAAGAATTATTAACAGAAGCTAATAGGGCTATACATGAAGCAATAGATAACGGTGGAAATTGTACTGTTATGAATGGCTTTATTGAACTTGAGTAAAGTTACGTACTGACTGACTTAGCCAAACCACTTTTTAAGTTTGTCTTTCACTTTATCTTTTAATTTATCTTTAGCCTCTGAGCTCACATCTGGACGTATCTTAATTTTATCAAATGGACCTGATATTTTGATGGGAATTTTAATACCTGAGCTAGTCTCTTGTGCTGCTTGTCCCTGAAGCGACGCTACCATTTTAGTTATAACGAGCATGTTAACTTTAGTTTTTGGCAAATTAATATCCCCCGTACCCGAGACTCTAATAAAAGGGTTGTTCATAGATAAATCCCCCGTATTAGCCAAACCGTTCCTAATGTTAAACGTGCCCGTTAAGGCAGCAAAATCTGTTTTTTCTGCATTGCTAAAATCACTGTCCAAGTTCACTTTAGCTAAATTACCCGACATTATATTATTAGCACTTTTAGCGATGGCCGCTAAGTTCACGCCCTTAACAGCCCCATCGACAAAGCTAAAATTAAACTTACCATTTAGTTGATTAACAAAGTTTTTCTGGCTAGTGCCTTGGCTTGATATATCCCAAGCTAACTGCCCTTTACCTAACAATTTATCAAAACCCGCCGCATCGGTAAGCAAAGGTTGTGCGTTAATTTTCGTTAATTCAAATTGACTGGTGAGCTGATAAGGTTTCTTATTTGCTACAACATTAATAGTACCCGAGCCACTACCTTCATATGCTTTAAAATCAAGTAACTGCACTGCCACAATGCCATTATTTAGTTTAAGGGTTAACTTATTTTCCCCGAGCTTAATTTTTCGTACTAACAACTGAGTAGACTGGATAGCGATATCTGCATTGACTAAACTTAAGGCTGATAGATCTACATCACTATCGTCCCATACCAAAGGCTCACTCTTAGTACTGACATCAATAGCAGTATCAGAATTAACCTGCCCCACTTTTGTATTTTGGGGTAAATAAGGATTTAGGTTTAATATACCTAAATCAATATCGGCATTAATTGCTAATGGCTCAGATAAAGTGATTGCTGACGAGCCGGTAAAAGCTAACTTGTCTAGTTCAACCGATAATTTATTAAGAGCTAGTTTGTTGTTAGCAAAATGCATACGGGTAGTTAATGAAAATTGATTAAATGCCTCTTTATTGGCGCCTAATGAAATATTTTGCCACTTTAATAATCGCTTAACCGAATCAGCAGAAACTGACAAAGTGCCTTTAATGTCCTGACCTTGTTTTAGTATTGTCCCTTCATAGCTTATATTCGCCAATGCCGATGTCAGTGCTAACTTGACAGAAAACGGCTGGTTATTTATAACATCAGCGGGAGTCGCGACATTTACTTCAAGTTCAAATGTTTGTGCCATGTAACGTACACTGCCTGACACACTGAGTGCTTGTCTAAGTGAGGGCAGAAAAACAGCTAGATTTAACTGATCAATAGTTTTAGTTGTTTTATTCGTATGATCGATGAAAGTTAGCTTACCACCTTTAATTTCGACTTGACCAAGACTGATATCAAACGCTTCAGGCAATGTCATTACTGCAGTGTCTGCTTTACTCGCATCCTGATCAATTCGTTGTTCAGCCGCATTCGTTTGAGCGAGAGAAAATTGCCAATTAGGCTTTCTTTCAGTACTGGTTTCCAACAAAACATCAGGGTTAATCATGACGAATTTAGCAATAGTTAACTCACCAGATAGTATCGACAACCATGGGATATGGATATGTAATTTATCAACCGTCGCCATATCAGGTTTTGAACCACCTTCAGCATTAGCAAAACGTACCCCGTTTAATACAATGGACAACGATGGGAAGAAACTCAATTGCTTTTCTCCGTCAACCGATATAACTCGGCCCGTGGCTTCTTCAACTTTTACACTAACTTGGTTAAAGACCTCTTCTGTTGAAATAAATTGAGTTGCTGCGACAATTAATAACACCATCAGGGTTATTATTATCGTCATTATTTTAATGAATATTCGCATAACGGTACTTACTTTAATTTAGTTCTCATAAGGCTAGTCTTACTATAGTCAACAAGTATATTGATGTCAGTAATAAACACCAAACCTATGTTGATGAAAATGACATAGTCATTTTTTATAATCGTGGCGAAAAGCGAGTATTTCCTCGTTCAGCCGGAGTTATTGGCCGAGAGGTAAAGTTTTGTCACCCTCCTAAGTCTGTTGATACCGTTTTACAAATATTGGAAGAGTTTAAGAAAGGCAGACAAGATAAAGCTGAGTTTTGGATAAATTTTAAAGATCGTAAAATTCATATCCGCTACTTTGCTATTAGAGATAAAGAAAACAATTACAGAGGTGTGATTGAAATGCCACAAGACATCACAGAAATACTTAAAATTGAAGGGCAAAATAGGCTATTAGACTGGAATTAATACAACATTTAGGCTCAGCCAATCGTATTAATTTATACGCTCTACTTTACTACACAGAGTAAGTGACGGGGAGCACTTCGATACTCCCCCTTGTTAGAAGATATTAAGATCTGCTACAGCACTTGCTATGGCTTTACCCAATATTTCATGTTGGCTCTCATCTAAATGTATGCCATCAACTGTACTAGCCTCTGTTACATCGTTAGCATTAAAAAAGTAAGTTGATAATTCATTTGATATTAACGCGAGTTCTTTAGCTAAACCTACACACCTTTTTTCNNATGACACCTTTAGGCATAATAATTTTTGGCGGTGCAATAACCATAATTTCAGCTACTGGCATGCATGGCTCTATTGGTGCTTGGCGAATAATATTAATTAGTTTTGCACTACCTTGTGCCGATAACCATGCATTGTTGTCGTGTGTACATTGAAAATCATTAGAGCCCAGCATTAATATTACCAGTTTAAGTGGAGAATGAATCTCTATTGCTTGAGCTAAATTTTTAGAGCCATCCCGACCCGCTTTAAATGGGTCTTCCCAAACAGTTCTGCGACCATTTAAACAATCTTCAATGACTCGAATATTACAGTTACTCTCTTTGAGTGCCGCTTCAAAAATCCCTGGCCACCTTTTTTCAAATGACAAGCGCTCTCTAGAATCAGGAATTATTCCCCAACTAAGGCTATCTGAATATATTAGAATATCATTCATAACTCTGACTATTTCCTTCTGCTAACGAGCCTGTAACTTAACTTGTTTTTTTATATTTTTTCCAAGCACTTTTATGTGAATTTATTCAGGGTATCTTTCAAAAACATCTGCTGACTTTCCTTCGTCAAACCAGCAAGGACGCTCTTCCCAAAAAATATTTGCTGATGGTCTTATTTCAGGATCACCTGAAATATACCCTGCTGGTACAACTAAAAAAGCACCATCTCGACTAAGGTAAGGAACTTGAGAGCCACAATCAGTACAAAAGGCATTACTGAATCGTACCGCTTCGGGTAAATCAAATCTTTTAATTGAGTCTTTGCCAGAATGCCATTCAATAGCATCTGGTTCAGTAAACATGAGTGAAGCAAAAGCAGAGCCCGTTTTTTTCTGGCACCGATCACAGTAACATTGATAAAACTTTTTAAAAGGGCCGACAACAGTGCTAGAGACTTTGCCACATAAACAACTTCCAGTTATTTTTTTACTCATAATTTAATTAATATTCCTGTAGTAGAAAGATCACCAAACAGCCAACTATATTTATTTCGTTTTGTGTATTTATTGAATAAATCTGCTATGACCGCGCGTTATTCGAGTATACCTATGAACACATCATAAGAACAAGGTAATACATTTACCATTCATCCCCAAGCAATAGGAAATAAACCCGCCAAATTAACTAGGGCCTGTTGAACTTTCGAGATTATTTTAACCGCGAAAGGTCAACAGACCCTAATATAAAAATAATCGATTACTGATACAAATCAAAACATCTCACGCTGTACTATGCTTAACTTTATTATACTATTCCAGTCAATTTATTTGTCTTTCAGCGTAAACAAAACAGTGTGAATTATTATGAATAAAACAGAAAAAATTATCTTATTAACATTGGCCGTCTTTATTTTGCTTATCGGTATAATGAGTGCGCAACACTCAAAAACCTATGCAGAATTAACCAATATCAAAACAGTTAAAAGCACTATATCTCAACTACATTGCCCGCCAAAAGGTGCCGCATCATTAAGCCTTACCGACTCTAATTTAACCTATAATTTATCGATTAAATTTAGAACTGATTATTGTGATAACAAAGACTCACAAGTGTTATTAGGTAAAAAAATCATCCTGCAATCGGTGCAAGTAAATGGTAACTTTCATCAAGTTTATCAACTAGAAAGTAACGGCCAGATAATTTTAAACCCTAGTGATGTTGAAGCCGATCAGTCAAGTTCCACATTAGGTTTGTTTTTCTTAGCGTTTTTATTAGCCGCCTTAGTTATTTATAAAAGTCGTCCTGTCTAATACCAAAACCACTTCAAGATGCAAGTTTCTTGCACCTTGAAATGGCTTGGATATGCAATAAGTAATTATTAAGTCTGGCTGAACTATTTTATTCAGCCGCTTATTTTACTCTCTTTTTTCTCTTAACTGCTAAGATTAATAAATATGTAATATAAAGTGGTTTTTATTGAAATGCCAAGCTATTTTTCCAGACATGTTTTACCAATTTTAACTCTTGCTTTTATCTATATTATTTCGGCCAAAATAGGCTTAATGCTTGCCTTTGAACAAGCCAACACAAGCCCGGTATGGCCACCTACAGGTGTAGCACTAGCTGCGATTATTTTTGGTGGTTTACGCCTATGGCCTGGTGTTTTTATCGGCGCTTTTTTGGTTAATTTTTATGTTTCCGGCTTTTTCCCATTGAGCTTAAGCATAGCAGTAGGAAACACCCTAGAAGCTGTAGTCGCCGGTTACCTTATTTTACGTTTTTCTGGCTCCAAGCCATTCACTAAAACCATTGAAACCTTTGTATTTATACTGGTGCTTTTTGGCGCCACCATGATTAGCGCTTCTATCGGGGTTAGTAGCCTGTTTGTCGCAGGTGTAATTAGTCAGGAACGCTTTTTACTGTTATGGGAAACCTGGTGGGTTGGCGATTTTGTCGCGGGATTAATCGTTACGCCATTTTTATTAACGTGGTTCCGGTTACCTAAAAAACAATTGGCAAAAAAACGCTTATTTGAGGCTGTTTTTATCCTATCTGCCACACTAGGTATTCTTGACGTCGTTTTCGGCAAATGGAATGACTTATATATTATGAAAGAGTTCATGGTATTTCTTTTATTACCAATTATCGCTTGGTCTTCTTTACGTTTTCATCATCATGGTGTGACCTTGGTTGTTATGGTTATCTCAACTGCCGCTATTATTGGCACAACCAATGGTTTTGGGCCTTTTGCTGTAGCAAACGAAAATGCATCACTTATCCTTCTTCAAGCTTACATGGGTGCAACCATGTTTACCGCATTACTGTTAATGGCTTCACTGGAAGAAAGGCGACAGGGTTATAGAGAAGTACGTTTAAGTAAAAAAAACTTAGAAGGCACCATTGCAGCCCGCACCGAAGAATTAAACGTATCTAACGTACTGCTTGCCAATGAAATGCATCAACAGAATCATCTCACAGACTCTTTAAAAGAGCTTTTGTATAATACCGATAATGCTTCACATAAAGATTTTTATATTAATTGCGCCAAAACATTAGCGCAGACCTATAAAGCCTCCTTTGCTTTTATTGGCATATTTGGCGACAAAACAAGTACCAATATAAAAACGTTAGCTGTATGGGCACAAGGTGATATTGCAGAAAACTTCACTTACGAACTAAAAGGAACGCCATGTGCTGATGCCTTAGAACATTCAATGGCATTTATTCATGAAGGTGCAGCAAGACTTTATCCTAATGATGAACTACTTATTACCATGGGTATCGAAAGTTACTTTGGCTCACCTCTAAAAACTGTTTCAGGACAAGTTATTGGCATTATGGCGGTGATGGACACGAAACCTTTAACTGTCGAACCTGCTTTAGAATCAGTATTAGGGTTGTTTTCGAATAAAGTAGCTTTAGAGCTTCAAAGAAGAGCGACTACCGAAGAGTTGGAGTTGGCAGAAAGTGTCTTTAGTGAAAGCCTAGAAGGCATTATGATTTGTGATGTTGATAACAATATTATTCGTATAAACCCTGAATTTACCAATATTACCGGTTATAGCTCAAATGAAGCGATAGGGAAAACACCTTCGCTAATAAAATCAGGGCATCACTCAGAAGATTTTTATATACATTTATGGCAAAGCATTAAATATAAAGGCTATTGGAAAGGAGAAATAACCAATAAACATAAAAATGGTGAGCTATTGGTTTGTTGGCAAATGATCAAAGCCGTTAAAGATAATCTAGGTAATGTACAACAATATATCAGTATTTTTAGCGATATTACCGAGAAGAAAAAGGCAGAAGAGCAAATATATAAACTAGCACATCACGATCTCATCACCCAATTACCCAACAGGGTTTCTTTTCAAAAAAGTCTTAATGATTCCATTGCATTTGCTGATGATGCCGCACACCAATTAGCTGTTATGTTTATCGACTTGGATCACTTTAAACTCATTAATGATACCTCCGGTCATCCCGCGGGTGACGAGCTATTGCAACAAGTCGCCTTAAGGCTTAAAAAAGTCATCGGAACTAAAAATGTTATCTCTCGCTTTGGTGGCGATGAATTTACCGTATTGCTACCTTATATTGAATCAACTAAAGAGGTAGCGACAATCGCCAATAAAATTATCAAGTCTTTACTTTTACCTTTTTCTATATTGAGTAATGAAGTGACTATCGGTGCGAGTATTGGTATTGCTATTTATCCTGATGATGGTAAAGATGCCTCAACCTTACTTAGTTGTGCGGATAATGCCATGTATAGTGCAAAAGATAACGGTAGGGCTAGTTGCCAATTTTATACCAAGCAGATGAAAGTTGATGCGCATGAAAGAGTATTGATGGAAAGAGAGCTTCGAGATGCACTGAAAAATGGTGAGTTTTTACTGCACTATCAACCTCAAATTGATATTCGAACCAATCGCGTTATTGGTACTGAAGCATTGATAAGGTGGCTGCATCCTACTAAAGGTTTAATCCCCCCTAATAAATTTATTCCGGTTGCTGAAGCAACTGGATTAATTCTTCCTATTGGTCAATGGGTTATTGAAGAAGCTTGTCGACAGCTACAGCTTTGGATAGCCGATGGTTTTAACGATTTAATCATGGCGATTAACCTTTCGGCGAGACAATTTGTTCAAGAAGATTTACTCAACATTATTGAACGAACCATGGCAGTGTCGAACATCCCCGCGTCAAAATTAGAATTTGAAATCACCGAAAGTATGGTTATGGAGGACATTGAAGAAACCATTGATACACTTCATAAAATTAAAGGCATAGGGGTGCAATTATCGATAGATGATTTTGGTACTGGATACTCGTCGTTATCTTATTTAAAAAGGTTCCCACTGAATAAAATAAAAATTGATAAGTCCTTTATCGACGGTATAACTGATAACACTGACGATTTGTCTATAGTTCAGGCAATTATTGGCATCGCACATTCGCTTAACTTAACCGTTATTGCTGAGGGTGTAGAAACAGTAGAACAATATGAGTTACTCACTCAATATCACTGTAATGAAATTCAAGGTTATTATTTCAGTAAACCTTTAGCTAGTTTAGCCGCAGGCGATTTTTTAAATAAAATGAATAACGTAGAATTAACGATTAACGATTAACGATTAATCATGAGTACCCTAGTTATTTTCTCTATGCACAAAAGGCTCAAAAAAATACTAAAATGACTAAAATGACTAAAAGTGATATTACCTGACACTCGATAGCTGATAACATTCGACAACACCTAATGAGTTAAATACTTTAAACAAATAAAAATTAAACCAGAAGACTTTTACTATGAATAATAAGAAAAAAATTATTGCTAGCCTTTTTTTAATAATCACCTTAACTGCTTGTTGTGGAGGAGATCAGGCAATAAAAAAAATGGATACTTTTATTGCTAAACAAGTAATAGATAAAAAAGACTCTACTTGGAAAACCAAATTAAGCCAACCACCATTACTTACCTTTACCCAAGGCAAAGATTACTTTTGGGAGTTACAAACAAACCAAGGTAACCTCACTATCAAGCTGCTAACTGATTCAGCACCTATGCATGTATCAAGTACGATTTACTTAACTAAACTTGGTTTCTATGATGACTTGATTTTTCACCGTGTTATTTCTGGTTTTATGGCACAAGGCGGAGACCCTACAGGAACAGGTAGAGGTTACCCTGGTTATAAGTATAACGGCGAATTTAACGGTAAAATAACCCATAGCGAAGCAGGCACGTTAAGCATGGCAAACGCTGGTCCAGGTACAGATGGAAGTCAGTTCTTTTTAACCTTTATGCCGACCCCATTTTTAGATGGTAAACATACTGTTTTTGGTAAAATAGTCACTGATTTAGAAGGCAGCCTAGCTAAAATTGAAGCGTTAGGTAGTCGAAGTGGCAAAACAAAGAAAGAAGTTAAAATTATTAAAGCGACAATCCGTATAGCCAATAAAAAATAGAAAATAGAAAACTTAATCACAAGGATGTGAATTAATACTTAAATTCAAACATCAGAAAAATTTACGCTATAATTTTAACCGCTTTGAATGTGTTTTTAATAACATACCTATTACTTAAATGAATCCAAATTTCAGCTTTAGCTAAGGAATGTTATTTATGCGCTCGTCAAACTACCTCGTTATAACAATAATTAATTTTTTCCATTATCGAGCATTAATCATCCTATGTTCACTTTTCCCTCTTATTGTTAATGCAACTATTGCTGATCGAGATTTTCTTCAATGTAAGGTAAATTTAGTGAATCGCGCTGAAGCCGCTGGATTTTCTTCTTATATAACTCAAACAGTTATTGGTAGTATCACCCCTATTGAACGAGTCATTTCTTTAGATAAAAAACAGCCCGAATTCACACAAACCTTTGAGCAATATATTAAAGCAAGAGTGACTAATTATCATGTACGCGTAGGTAAAGAAAAATTAAAACAAAATAAACATTTATTTGATAGTTTAGAAAAAAAATACGGAATACCTCGACAATATTTAGTCGCTTTTTGGGGATTAGAAACAACGTTTGGCAAACACAAAGGTAAAATGTCGGTGCTTAACGCCTTAGCAACGTTAGCCTGTGATGAACGCCGTAGTGAATTTTTTACGCTAGAGTTATTAAACTTGTTCACCTTAATTGAAACGGAACAAGTTTCTGTTGAGCAATTAAAGGGTTCATGGGCTGGTGCCATGGGACATATGCAATTTATGCCAACAGCACTGTTAAAATATGCTATCGATGGCGATGATGATGGCAAAGTCGATATTTGGAAAAGTGAGGTTGATGCCTTAACAACCGCGGCAAATTATTTGAATAAAATAGGTTGGCAAGCCGAAGAACGCTGGGGCAGAGAAGTGATATTACCCGAGAATTTTAATTTTGATAAAGTGGCTTTTGATCAATATTACCCGCTTAATTATTTTCACGAATTGGGAGTTAAAAAAACAAACAACCAGCCCTTACCTGCTTATGATATTCAAGCTGAACTATACCTACCTTCTGGTTATCAAGGACCTGCATTTTTACTGTACCCTAATTTCAATGTGATTATGACGTGGAACCTTTCAAAAAGTTATGCACTATCCGTAGGCATACTAGCCAATAAATTAGTTGGCGCGAAAGGCATAAGCTTTTTACACAAAGCACAAAGTAATAAAAAACCTTATAGTGTTACCCAAATGAAACACCTACAAAAGCAACTTAATGCATTAGGCTTCGAAACTGGTGAGCCCGATGGTATTTGGGGTCCAAAAAGTAGAAATGCCATTCGCTTATTTCAGCTACAACACCAACTTATTGCAGATGGATATCCAAATAACACTGTTTTTTCAACGATTAAACAAGTAATGAATAAAGCTTAGTTTGGCCTGCCTAAAAGCAAGCTCGTTTTCCACTTATTTATAACAAGATAACACTGTATTTACCCTGCATTATACATAAAATTATTTTGCATAAAAACCCATAAAAGCGTAATATTTATCTACTTATATATTACAAATAGTTTTTTATGCCTGTCAATTTACCTGAAATAATTCCGTCGTCACTTACGCCAATTCAAGGCATTCGCCTAGGTTGGGCCGAGTCAAATATTAAACAAGAAAATCGTAAAGATTTACTGGTTATTGAAGTTGCCGATGGTAGCGCCGTATCTGGCGTTTTTACCCAAAACCGCTTTTGTGCTGCCCCTGTGACCTTATGCAAAAAACATTTAGACGCGGTGAAAAAAAATGATGTGACGGGCATTAAAGCATTAGTGATTAATACTGGTAATGCTAACGCAGGAACAGGTGAACAAGGCATGTCAGACGCACTGACGACTTGTCAACACTTAGCTGAAATTATGACGATTCCTGTTGAGTCCATATTGCCTTTCTCAACGGGGGTGATTTTAGAACATTTACCAATGGATAAACTTTTAAGCGGTTTACCACATGCGGTTGCTAATTTAACTAGCAACAACTGGGCCGACGCTGCATCGGCAATTATGACTACCGATATTGCCCCTAAAGCTTATGCTACTCATGTCGATATTGGACAAAGTCGCGTAAACATTACGGGGATATCGAAAGGCGCAGGTATGATCCATCCTAATATGGCGACCATGCTGGGTTATGTAGCAACCGATGCGAATATCACGCAATCGTTGTTAGATATCATGACTAAAGAAATAGCAGACTTATCATTTAACTGTATTTCTGTTGACGGTGATACCTCAACCAATGACTCCTTTATTGTTATCGCTACCGGAAAAAGTGATGCGCCAGCAATTACAAACCGTAACAGTGAAGGTTTTAAAGCGGTGTTTGATGCCTTGCTTGAAACCGCGCAGTATTTAGCTCAAGCGATTGTTCGTGATGGCGAAGGCGCAACCAAATTTTTAACGGTCACCGTTAAAGGCGCATTAACACTTGATGAAGCAAGAACTATCGGTTTTTCTATCGGTAAAAGTCCATTAGTTAAAACAGCTATGTTTGCTTCTGATCCTAATTTAGGCCGTGTACTTGCTGCTATCGGTTATGCTTCAAGAGAGTGCGTATCATTAGAAGATTTAGATACCACACAATTAGAGCTCTATTTTGGTGATATTTTAGTTGCTGAAAAAGGCGGTCGTGCTGCCAGTTATAATGAAGATGAAGGACAAGCGGTAATGGATGAAGCTGAAATTGATATTACCGTACAACTTCATCGCGGCAATGAAGAGGCAACTATTTGGACTTGTGATTTTAGCTATGATTACGTCAGAATTAATGCCGAATACAGAACGTAAATAAGGTATAGCGTATAAACATAACTTTATGCGCTTTCATTAACCTCCTCAAGTGTAATGACATAATAACCATCCGCTAGGGCACTTTTTATTTCAGTATGCACGTTAAACCGCTTAACGCCATGGTACTTTGTCATAATGTTAACGGTTATCGTTACAAAGCTATCATTGTCAGAGTCTATCGACTCCATACTCAGCTCCCATATGCTTTCAACAACTCTCTGATAACTTGGATCGGGAAATGCCTTGTGCCACCAATGATCGTTATCTGGTATCTCCTGTAAACTCCAACCAATAATATTGCTAAAACTAGGGTTTAAATAAATAATATTATTATTATGATTATGATTATTTTCATTAAGTTCTACCACGATAATCGGTAACGGTAATATATCTAAAAATTTAGTGGGAATTAATTTATGCAAGGTAAGATCTCTAAAATAAATATGATTTATTAATTACTATTTTAGTTCAAAATTCACTTTATGGGCTTAAAAAATTAATGTGCTCTTTGTGTAAGTGCTAGAATTACCTAAGCGTATACCTTAATGCCGTTCACCGTTATGTTACTGGGTTTTAATTTGATAACTTTTATAAACAATGAGGTATAATTCCCCTTCATCGTTTAGTAAGGCTAGTATCGTCATCAACCATATTGATAGCAAAAATAAAAAAAAAATAAATCAGAAGTCCTCCTCTGTAGTTGCATCAAATATTGCCATCCCTGTATCGGTAAAAAACACGCAACTTAAAATAGCCACCTTCAATTTATTTAATTACCTTGAGCCACCCAATGCTTATTATGAGTTTGAGCGTATTTATAGTGCCGAACAATGGCAAAAAAAACAAAATTGGATTGCCGATTATTTACGTGAATATCAACCTGATATTATTGGTTTTCAAGAAGTATTTAGTGCTGAGTCGTTAAAAGAATTAGTTGCCGCACAAGGTTATGATTATTTTGCCGTAGTTGACCAACCTCAAGTCATTGATGGTTTTATTTATAAAAGCCCTGTTGTCGCGATTGCCTCTCGTTATCCTATTGTTGACACACAAGCGGTAAAACCAAATATTGAGCTTGCACAAACATTAGGTCTGGCCAATGACTTCTCTTTTAGCCGAAAAGTATTAAGAGCCACGGTTGATGTACCTCATATAGGTCACTGTGATTGTTATGTTGTGCACTTTAAATCTAAACGTTCAATGATTGAAATTGATGAGAAAAATACAAGTAGAACAGCAGAGCAAACGATTATCGAAAGCCTAAAAGCACAAGTGGCTGGTGGTTGGGGCTCAACTATACAACGTGGCAGTGAAGCGACGTTATTAATGATTGATATGATCGAACGACGTGAGGCGACGGGTCAACCGATGATATTAATGGGGGATTTTAATAATACCTTAGCTGACGGTGTGTTAAATCATTTACTGACAAACACCTTACGGTTTGTCTCAATTATTGACCGTGATACCTATCTTGCTAAATATTGCTTAAATGACGCTTGGGATTTATTTGACGTGGCACTTGCTAATGAAAACAATGCCGTGATAAAACAAACACGTACCCCAACCCATTATTTTGGCGCTGGTAGCTCCGTACTTGATTATATTTTGTTGTCATGTGAATTTGATGCCAGTTATCACGACAGTCTTTATCAGGTTAGCGCTTATGATACCTACGATCGTCATTTGATTAACCCTATTTTCGACCGTGATGGCGAAAGTACCGATCATGGCATTGTGTTAGTAACGTTAACTTTGAGATCTTAAACTCAAGCTCTTAAACTTGAGTTCATAAGCATGAGCGCTGCGCTATATAGGAATTTCCTAGTAACTTACCTGCCTAATCATAGTTAAGGTCTATTGCAAAAGCTTTGATTATTTTCTCTTGTCCTTTACTCACTAAAACTTTTAAAGAACGAATAGTTGGATGTAAATTATATTTCAACTGCCACTTCCCTTCCTCAAAACGCTGTTGAGTCGGGTAAAAGCTTCCTTGGTCTGTAATAGCGACAATGTTAATTAAATCATCACCACTGACTTCGAAAGTGTAACTCGCCATAAAACCTGCTTTTATGGCTATTAACGTTAGCTCAATGCCTCCTACGTTAATCGTTTTCCCTAACTCAGGGAAAGCTAAATCTATATATTGCACGCTCTTAGGCAATTGATAAATAACGTTCCCCTTGAGTGTTGACAGCTTTTGTCCACTTTTCAGTGGGAGTTTTAAATCAACTTGTTTAAGCAGGTATTCAGTTTTTCCTATATCAAAATCGCCATTATACTCACCGATGCTTTTATCTGCTTTGATAACATGACCAACACTGGCATTTACAAAGCTCTTAAACGGGACTTCTTGCTCTATTTCCACCGCTACTGCTTGTAAATTAAATGCTAATGCTTCAATTAAGGGCATTGCAAGGTGTAACTTAGGCTGAAAGCTCCAATTAGATTGATAATCATGACTAACAAACAATTTAACTGGACTAATTTCCGTAGAGCCTACTAACGCATTGTTTGAGTAAGTTAGCTTGTTAATTTTTTCAGCCGTGACCTCTGCTAAATTAGCCTTTGAAAATACCGCTATATTCTTTTTACTGGCTCGACTAGGCAATTGATTAATTTTATATTGTTGAGTGGGTTTTCCTTTCAGGAAATTTTTACTCTTTACGGTAAAATCAATTTTCTTATCTAGCCATTGTTTAACAATAACAAGCTGTAGTTTGGCGATGTCTCCTCTATAACTAGCTGTCATGCTATTGTCGTTACCAAAAGAATGAGAAGAATTAAGAACCTGCCCTTTATTATTTAACGCCCTTACTTCGAGAATATTTTCAGATTTCCCTGTCACTTTATAGGTAGCAGTTTGTTGCTGTGTTTTTGTTATCATAAATGCTAAAGCGTTATCTTTATAACCTTGACCCTTTTGAAAGTCTACTTCCACAAGACTTACACCAATAGGAGCTTTTAAACGTAAACTACCTTTAATTTCTTCTATTTGACTAAATTTAGCATCCTGAATAAGACGAATAGTTTTACTGACATAAGCATGGTCATTGTCACTATTAAAACCATCAACAGCTTGTTGGTTTTTGGTCGTAAACATCGGGAGTTTTTTATCACAACGTTCATCTTTTAATAACTCTTGCTGATTAGCGCCGATAACTGAGTTAATACTTAACGATAAATTCGCTTTTGAATTGCTCCAAAAACCTTTAATTTTCTCAATTGACATTAACGCTTTTAAATCTAGCTCTATTAGCCCTGATTTTTCACCAATACTCACCTTTTCCATATTGATGGCAAATGGTCCATGAATAAAAGCAGGTATACCTGAAAAGGTACCTGTTTTAAAGGCAGATAGTGATGTTAGTTTATCGTTATTCGCATAATCCCAAGGGCTCTCATTAATACTTTCAGCGGTAATATCTTCTTTATTATCTTTACTTCCCGCACTAAAACTAAAAAAAGATGAGAAAGCTTCGTTGATCGCTTCCGGTATTTTTTCAATATCAGCTTGAGTAACCACAAAATCGATGACTAACGAATTATCATCATCGACAACCTGAAGGGTGTTCAATAAATTGGCCAATACGGAAGAGTAGTCTTTTGCGGCTAATTTGGTTTCAGCCATTTGCTTTTGCCCTGCTAGCGCATATTTTTTAGCCCATGCTTTATTGGCGATAATTTGACTGTTTAAATGAATGCCTGGAGTCAGATAACTTAAATCAAGACTAGAAAAGATAGCACTTATTTCAGTATTCTTTTTATAAACCCCACCCGCTATGTATCCACTCATTCCTCCCACAGATTTACCAACATGCTCGGGATTATATAAGGCAAAACTAGCTAGTTTACCGCGTCGATATTCACGCCATGGTTTTAAATCAATTTCAGCTTCATTTTCATTTGCCATTCGTTTTAACAGCGTATCAACTTGATTTAAATTATCACTGAATATCAACCAATCAGAGCTTACATGGACATAAGTACTCGTTGGTTTTTTTTGAATTTTGTCATCAGGGCAAGTAAAAGAATCATCTGATACGATAACCTTGGGCTGGAGTTTAAATTTATTATTACCTAACGCCTGAATGGTGAAATGATCTTTTAAGGTGTTTTCTATCACTTGCCAAGAAAACAAGCCATGTAATAACAAGCTATTTTTTGCTTCAACATCCGTTTGATTGTATGACAAACCATACATAACTTGATAAACATTATCTTTAAAGTTAGGAGAATCAAAATATAACTCTTTTAGTAAACGGCTCTTATCTGCCAAAAAACTTGAATTCAACTCCCCGCCTATTGAGTTAACAATGGTATTTATTTTTTTATTATCTAGGTGGGCAAAAGCAATTAAATGCTCATCAGCTAAAGCATTTTCTGCCGTTTTAAGGGAGGGGCCAGCATTAGCGGTGAGCCAAAAATAACCGCCACTGCCAATAAAGAATATAAAAATAAAAATTGATATGAGTATTTTAAGCTGTTTCATGACTTCCTTTCTATCACAGGGTAATTAACATAATTAAATTTATGAAACGGGTAAAAACAAACATCAACCCTTTTTCACTATTCATAATTCAGACTATATTTTTTAGGCTTTTATAGTGACTTCTTTAACGGCTAGATCTTTTATAGCAATTGCCGTTATCAAATTACTTACTCTAGGTAACAAACCTCTAATGGATTGATTTTGAGCATGCAGTGTTTCAACTAATACAATACAACTATCAACTAATGCATCGCTATAGGCAAAGCCTATCAAAGCAACTATCTTGACCATACTTTCCTCATCAAGCATTTTGCTGTTTTCTTCTTGCTGTTCATAAACAATATTAACTAACTCGATAGTGCTTACCAGTTTTTCCATTCTGGGGTTAAGCCTAAGTAACGCGGTAGCTCTATTGCTCGCAGCTCTGTCAACAAGCTCTTTGCTGGCAACTAATTTCGGGCGAGGTATTCTGCGCGTATTAGCTGTTTTTCTTTTGACCACTTTACGCTCTATTGACTCACTGTAGGTGAACTCTCCATCAACAAACTGAGCTATATTGGTCACGCTTAACCTTTCTGACATTATCGCGGCAGATTTAGCCGTTTTACGGGTAAAATCTCTATAGTCTTCAGCAAAACCATGGGTAGAGATACATTGCGCTAAATCCAATATTAGCGCATTCTTTTTACCTTTTGAGGCGCGCAAACACCTGCCGATAATCTGCAAATACAATCGTAATATTTTGGTCGGTCGAGCTAACACCACACAATCGGTAGTAGGATCATCAAAGCCAATGGTAAGCATAGACATATTGATGATTAATCGAACCTCGTTTGACTTGTATCTGCGTATGCTTTCATCATTCGCATCAGCCGAACGTTGAGAATGAACAAGCTCATGTTTAACCCCAATAGAATAAAAAGCATCTGATAGCGCTTCTACGTGCTTGATGGAATTAGCAAAGAGCATAACCTTACGACCTTGAGACAGCGCGTCATCAACGGTCTGCTGTGCCACCAAAGAGCAATGTTCCAGTAATATACAATCTAGCCCCGAAACACTAAAGTCACCTCGGTACATTTTAACGGCGCTGTAATCTATTTCTTCGGATAGGCTAGGCACTTTATAAACAGGTTTGGCTAATTCACCCAACTCAATTAGCTTTCTCGTAGTAGTCTCTTCAATCAAGTTCATCGATTGATCAATATAAACGCCTAACCTGTCAATTGGTGTAGCAGTAAGGCCTATAATCAACTCAGGTGCTAGCTCTTCACGCATAGCGATATAAACGCCACCCGTGCACCCGACATGATATTCATCACGCAGCAGTACGTCACACGCTATGTTTAGGTGTTTTCTTCTGCCAAATGACTGTTCCATAATTAACGTAACATCACCACCCGCAATATATTTATAACCTGACTTAACAACACTAACAGACAGACCATTAATCGTAAGCGTGTTTAATAATTGAGGAACCAATGCGGCATTACGTAGACTTATCACTATTTTTTTGTCGATCATTGCTTGGCATAATTTAAGTATGCAAATACTTTTACCGCCCCCCGTAGGCAGTGCGATAATGGAATTTACCCCTGCGCCAATAGCTTTATTAACGCTGTTAATTTGGTAATCTTTTTCTAATATTTGCATGCAATACTACTCAGGGGATTGTCTTGTTTTGATATTGTTATCAGTCTTTTATATTGTTCAATAGACTTGTGGGCTCTACATTTACCTTTCCTCACAACGCCAGCCTCTACAGTAAGGTTCATGTGTGATAAAGCACAAGCCTTGTCGAGAGGGGGCACCATTATATACTGAAACTACGTAAATATGCAGAATTCAGATCATCCTTTTATTTAAA
>JAWSUX010000153.1:0-6432 GCA_033852215.1 Colwellia sp.
AAAACAAAAGTTTTTACATCGTGAGTTTGTTCAATAATTTTTGTACATTTTAAAGAAATTAGTTTAGTCATTAATATTGCTCTAGCGGTATTGGCGATCTTGCCTTTGTCCATTACAGCTAAAGCTTAGTAATTAAGGTATGATAATGCCAATACTTACTAACTCCTTTCTTTGTGAATCATTATGACAAATAACCCCCAACATCTTCATATATTAGGTATTTGTGGAACCTTTATGGGTGGCATAGCCGCTATTGCTAAAGAACTTGGTTTTCGTGTGAGCGGCTCTGATGCCAATGTTTATCCACCAATGAGCACTCAACTTGAACAGTTAGGTATAGAATTAAAACAAGGTTACTTGCCTGAAAATTTTAGTGACGATATTGATTTAGTTATTGTGGGTAATGCTATGTCACGCGGTAATGAAATGGTTGAATACATGCTTGACCGTAATATTGCTTATACTTCTGGGCCACAATGGTTATTAGATAATGTCCTTAAAAATCGCTGGGTGTTGGCGGTGTCAGGTACACATGGTAAAACGACCACGAGTAGTATGTTGGCATGGATTTTAGAGTATGCGCATTTAGCGCCAGGTTTCCTTATTGGTGGTGTACCGCAAAATTTTGATAGTTCGGCCCGCTTAGGTTCAGCACCTTTTTTTGTTATTGAAGCGGATGAATATGATAGTGCGTTTTTTGATAAACGTTCTAAGTTTGTGCATTACCGACCACGCACCTTAGTAATTAATAATTTAGAATTTGATCACGCTGACATTTTTAATGATCTGAGTGATATTCAACGACAATTTCATCACCTTATTCGGATGGTGCCAAGCAATGGCCTTATTTTATCCCCTGCGAATGAAACTGCCATCAGTGAAACTTTAGCCATGGGTTGCTGGACACCGACAGAATTTAGCAGAGAAAAGCAGAACCTCACTGGTTGGCAAGCTGAAAAGCTTAAACAAGATGGCAGTGAGTTTAGGGTTAGTTTTAACGGTAAAATCCAAGGCACAGTCAAATGGGACTTAATGGGAGATTTCAATATTGATAATGCGTTAATGTCTATTGCGGCAGCACGCCATGTGGGTGTGCCTGCTAATGTCGCTATTGAAGCATTGACTGTATTTGTAAATACCAAACGTCGGTTTGAACTACGCGGCACAGTGAATAACATTAGCGTATATGATGATTTTGCTCATCACCCAACGGCTATAGAAAAAACGCTTGCTGGCGTACGCGCTAAAGTATCGCAGCAAGGCGGCGCAGGTCGAATTTTGGCGGTATTAGAGCCAAGATCTAATACAATGAAGTCAGGTATTCATAAAGAAGCTTTACCTCAGTCACTTAATGATGCGGACAACGTTTTCATCTACCAAGGTGAGCAAATGTCTTGGTCGGTAAATGACTTAATTAATACCTGCCAAGTGCCTTGCATGGTTGCTAATACTATTGAGCAACTCGTATTAGAAATCACCAAACAAGCACAAGCTAATGATATTATTGTGGTGATGAGCAATGGCGGTTTTGCCAGTGTACATGAAAAAATATTAACGAGTTTAGCAGTGAGATTTAACGGTGAAGTAGGGTAAGACAATGACTAAAAAAAACGATCAAACAAATATGGACGATACTTTTAATGGCACCCTCACGTTAGCTATTACAGGGGCCTCTGGTGCGAATTATGCTCTTCGTTTAATTGAATGTTTAATTGCAGCTAACTATCGACTTTATGTTTTATGTTCTAGTGCTGGGCGTATCGTTCTGGATACTGAAGTGGGATTAAAGCTACCCGCATCACCTGATGCCGCCAGTAAACTGTTAAGTGAAAAGTTTAACGCCAAAGTAGAACAAATTACCGTGTTTGGAAAAGAGCAATGGTTTGCCCCCGTCGCTTCTGGCTCTGCTGCGCCAAAACAAATGGTTGTTTGTCCATGCACCACGGGTGCGGTAGCCGCTATTTGTCACGGTATGAGTGACAATTTAATTGAGCGGGCTGCTGATGTGGTGATAAAAGAACGTGGCCAATTAATTTTATTAGTACGTGAAACACCTTTTTCAACTTTACATTTGAAGAATATGGTTAGTTTATCAGAGCAAGGAGTCACGATTATGCCAGCATCACCAGGTTTTTATCATAAAGCTGAATGTGTTGAAGACCTAGTTGATTTTATCGTCGGGCGTATATTAGACCATTTAGGTATAGAGCAAGACATTATGCCTAGGTGGGGTTATCAGTAGCTATTATCGCTTGCAAGTTTAGCCGTTAATCATAGCAATAAAAAAGCGACACACTTGAACAAGTATGTCGCTTATTATATAGATTCTTTAAAATTTATTTATGGGTTAATGCTTGTTATTCATCAAAGCTAAACTCAATATAAGCTTTACCCGTAGGGCCTTTGAGCGGAATAATAATAACAGGGCCTTTAGCTTTATGATGAATGGTATGGTCTTTACCGGAAACAACCATCGGGGTTGCCATATCAAACTCAATGCCTTTTTCACTTAGCATACGTTTGGCACCACCAGTAACCATGTTGGTAATTTCACCTACCAAATCAGTAATTTCTTCATTAACTTCGTCGGGAGCTTCCCCAACCATACTCTTCATTGTGGCTAACGCTAAGGGGGCATCAAAGGTAATAGATAATGAGCCTTTGGCAGTTTCACTAACCATACCAATTAAACCCGATACATCACCCATAGCGAGGTCATCTTTTTTTAATTTAGGCTTTTCTGGGATTAGTTCCATTTGTGCCATTGTGGACATGACATTAAGCATTGATGATAAAAATGGATTAATAAACTCTACATTCATGAAGCTTTCCGAGCCGTAGCTATATTTTGTTAAGATTAGTTAAGATTAGTTAAGATTAGTTACTTGATTGATATTGCATGCTTAAGCGATAAATGTAAATCAAATAACTCTAATACTTTTGTATTTTATGTTTATTGAGTAACTTTCGTTCTGCTTTTGGCTTCGGCCTTAATTTGGATAATGTTAATGTTATTATCAAAGGTTATGCTGCCAGAGTGATCTTTTCCCTGCTTATTATTACCTTGAAAGTTAACGGTATTCACTTGTCTAGGGTAAACATCAATGAGTATTGTATTCTTTATCACTAATTCGGCTAAAAAAATACTTTGCTGACTTTTTGACATCGACTCCTGATAAGCGATTATTTTTCCTGATTTTATTTCAAAACCAAGCCAGACTAGCTTTACCAGAGTATTGTTATATTTGAGTTCAAAACCATGCTCTATATATTCTTGTATGTACGCGTCATACTTCTCATGCTCAGGGGAAAAGTGTATTTGTTTAATTTCTGCAATAGCATTTTCAATATCATGAACAGTGAATTGGTGAATTATTTCAATCTGTTGTGTTCTAACATTCACTGATAAATCGCTGACACCAAAAAAATAACGGTGACTTGCTGCGGGCATTATTAATGCTAAAAGCAGCAAACAAGTCGTGAGTAATCTAAGCACTTGTTTGCTTATACTTTTAACTACAAAGGCTGGCATTATTGCGGTTCTTCTTTATGTTCAGCCTCATCGTTAATTGGCTCTAGTTCCTTATTGTAATCACGCATCATATCTTTCTTCTTCTTTTTATAAAGATCAAAACGTGACTTAATTGGGCGAGCGGGCCAATAGTTATTATTGATATTTACATCAGCAGTTTGCCAATTAGCATCTAAAGCGATTGATTTAATTTCTTTATCACGAATTAATAATTTAGAGGCTTTTTTACTATTTTGACGCCATATCTCAGCAGGTATATATAATCGCTCAGTGCTACTATCGGCATAGGTAATATCTAATAAAAGTGGCATAACTAAGCCGCCTTTATTAGAAAAATCAATAATATAAAAATTACTGTCATTCACTAATAAGTTTGTTTGCCATTCCTTTAAATCTTTTTGTGCTTTGTTGTATTTGTTTCTGTCAGCATTGGTCGCGGTGAATTTATCATGCTCGTTATAAAAGTCTAATAGCTCAGGTTTGTCATGGGTACGAACCCATTGGTCTTGATTACGTAATTCACTGATAAACTCAGGTTGCTCATTGTCTAACGCGCGTTCCCATGCTTCTTCAGTATCAGGATTTTGGCTATTAGGGCGATATAAGTGTACATTATCAATTGATAAATCTACATGGTCAGTAGTGTAGAACCAACCACGCCAAAACCAGTCTAAATCTACGGCCGAAGCATCTTCCATGGTACGGAAAAAATCAGCTGGCGTTGGGCGTTTAAACTTCCAACGTTGGGCATATTCTTTAAACGCAAAATCAAATAGCTCACGACCCATAATAGTTTCACGTAAAATATTTAATGCTGTTGCAGGTTTTCCATAGGCATTATTACCAAGTTGTAAAATAGATTCAGAGTTCGTCATGATGGGTACTTGATTATTACTTTTCATGTAGCTAGTAATTTTAGCGGCATGACCTCGACGAGAGGGGTAATCTTCTTCCCATGCTTGCTCGGCTACAAATTGTAAAAAAGTATTTAAACCTTCATCCATCCATGTCCATTGACGCTCGTCTGAATTGACTATCATAGGGAAGTAGTTATGGCCAACTTCATGAATAATAACGCTAACTAAACCGTACTTAGTACGACGAGAATAAGTTTTTTCATCTGTTTCTTCGTCAAGTGTTGGGCGAGGTCCATTAAATGTGATCATCGGGTATTCCATACCACCAACAGGACCATTTACTGAAATAGATACGGGATACGGATAATCAAAAGTATATTTACTGTATTGTTCCATCGTATGAATAATGGCTTCGGTTGAGTATTTTTCCCATAGCGGATTTCCTTCATTTGGGTAGAAAGACATTGCCATGGTGTTTTTGTCACTGTGCTGATATCCCTGCGCATCCCAAATAAACTTTCGACTTGAAGCAAAAGCAAAATCGCGAATGTTTTTAGCTTTAAAATGCCACGTTTTAGTTTTAGTACTACGTGATTTTTCGTTAGCTAGGGCTTCTTCAGGAGTAATAATTAGTACGGGTCTTTTTGCCGACTTTGCTTGTTTTAAACGAGTACGTTGGACTTTGGTTAATACCTTCTTCGCATTTTGTAATACGCCCGTTGCGGCAACAATATGATCTGCGGGTACGGTTATGTTTACATCATAGTCACCAAATTCTAAAGTGAATTCCCCACGGCCTAAAAATTGTTTATTTTGCCAACCCATTACGTCGTAATAAGCCGCAGCACGAGGAAACCAACTTGCGATTTCATAAAGGTAGTTATCATCTTCTTTAAAATATTCAAAACCTGAACGACCACCCAGTACTTTTTGTTCATGTAGTTGATAGTTCCAGTTAATGTTTAATTTAACACCATCACCGGATTTAAGTGGTGTAGGTAAATCAACACGCATCATAGTGCCGTTAATAATGTAATGCAGTGCTTTGTTATTATTGTCGGTTACTTTAGTTATTTCATAACCACCGTCAAATGCAGGTGACTCAACCGTAGTACGAAAACTTTTAAAGGTAATTTTATCTTTCTTTGGCGCAGTGTTAGCCATTTTATAAGCGGAATCACGTTTCATGCGATTTTGGTCTAACTGTAACCATAAATAACGCAAAGTATCGGGAGAATTATTTTTATAATCTATCGTTTGAGCGCCCGTTAAACGTTGAAGCTTGTCATCAATGGCTATGTCCATCGTGTAGTTAACTTGCTGTTGCCAATATTTATAACCGGGTGCGCCAGAAGCTGTGCGGTATACATTGGGCGTAGGTAATATTTCTTCTAATTGGCGAAACTTATCTTTATAGGCAGAATTTTCATTAGTTTTGCTTTGAGCTTGGCTAATAAATACAGAGCTAAATAAGGTGAGCATTAACCCTATTAAGGTTACAAAGGATGAATATTTCATAGTTTTCCAAAATTAATAAGCAACGTTATTAGTGTTTATTTGTGCAGTTTTTGCAGCGTCCATGTGCTTCTACAATTTGATGACTAATAGTAAAACCATTGGTATCGGCCATTGCGCGTAAGGCAAGATCAAAGTTATTAGATTGTATTTCTTCTACGTGACCACAGTCATCACATATTAATAACTGTACGGGGTGATTGCATTCACCAAAGTGATGACACATAACAAAAGCATTAATAGACTCTATTTTATGAACAAAACCTTGTTTACAAAGAAAATCTAATGCTCGATAAATGGTTGCAGGTTTAGCGGCAGCATCGAGCTCTTTTAATTTATCTAACAAATCATAAGCACCTACAGCGCCTGCATGCTGTGCAAGTAATAAAAAAACTTGCTCTCTGGCTTTAGTAAAACGAGCGCCTTTTTTTTGGCAAACTTGTTGAGCTTGTTGTAATAAAGATTCTGCAGACATGGTACTTATTTGTTTTTTAATGAGTCATTATTTCAGTGTAACACATACCTAAG
>JAWSUX010000610.1:0-570 GCA_033852215.1 Colwellia sp.
AACTAAAAGCACTATTATTTTAGGGCAATTGCATTAAAAACAGCTTGACACATAACCCCTAATTTGATCTATTACTTCGCTTTAAGCGACGTAAAATGACCAAAAAGAAACCAACACTTATCGAACATTTCAAAGATATTACAGATCCACGTATCAACAGAAAACAATTACATAAATTGGATGACATATTTTTTATCACATTATGTGCCGTTATCTGTGGTTGTGATGGTTGGGTTGCCATTGAAAAATTCGGCAACATAAAACGAAACTGGTTTGAGCAATATCTATCTCTTGAACACGGTATTCCATCACATGATACCTTTGGCCGTGTCTTTTCATTAATTGACCCAGAACAGTTTCAAGTTTGTTTTTCTAATTGGATCAAGGATATAGTGAGAATCGTTACTGGCGATGTGATCGCTATTGATGGTAAATGCCTTAGGCGATCACACGATAAATCGAGCAATAAATCTGCTATTTATATGGTGAGTGCATGGTCACATGATAACCAACTCACACTAGGACAAGTTAAAGTTGATGAAAAATCGAATGAAATAACCGCACTACCAG
>JAWSUX010000611.1:0-1185 GCA_033852215.1 Colwellia sp.
CTTGTTGATGATGAAGAGTCGACTATAAATGATATCAGTGATGTTATTTTGCTAGATCCTGCGCTTTCAAGCACAATATTGAAGCTAGCCAATAGCTCGTTTTTTAGTTACCCAGGTACAATAGATACTATTTCTAAAGCAGTTTTAGTCTTGGGTATTACTGAAGTATATAATTTAGTGATTGCTTACTCTACCTCTGAAACTTTTAAAGATATTGAGGTGGATACTGAGTACTTGGATCACTTCTGGCTAAAAAGTGTTGATTGCGCTTTATTAATTAAATTCTTAGGCACAAGTTTACGTGTTCCCAACGCTGAACGTTTGTTTGTTTTAGGTTTATTACATAATTTGGGCGAGTTAGTTGTTAAACAAGTTTCTCCAGAATTAATTGCTCAGTGTGAAAGTGACGACACAAACATTTTACCTTGGCAAAAACAGCAACAAGTATTAGGATTCACTTTTGGCGAATGCTCAGCAGAATTATTTAAACAATGGCAACTGCCTTATAGTTTATTTGCACCAATACGAAGTCAGGATGTTGATCAACCTAGTCAATATAATATTGAAACGCAGTTACTCTATGTCGCTAAACGTATGATGAATAAAAATATATTAACGACCAACAGCAAATTTCAACAGTTAATTTATGGGGATCTAGTGGCGGGTGATGTTTTGTCAATATTACACTTAAATGAGAAAATATTAACGAATGCTGTAGATTACTGTGACTTAGAGCGCATGGGGTTGTTATCTATACTAAATCCAGGTGCTTCTATGGTTTATTAGTACTAACTAATTTGTTTTAATTACTAATTATGGCTAGTAAATTTAGGCAATAAAAAAGGACATTCCTTAAACAAGGTAATGTCCTTTTTTTTGTTTATCTTTAATTAGCGTTAGCTATTAAAGACCAACAATGTTTTCTGCTTGAGGGCCTTTTTGACCGTCAGTTACAGTAAATTCAACTTTTTGACCTTCAGCTAAAGTTCTGAAACCGTCACCGATGATTGCGTTGAAATGAGCGAAAACGTCTGGACCATTTTCTTGCTCGATAAAACCAAAACCTTTAGCTTCGTTAAACCATTTTACTGTACCAGTAGTTGTAGACATAAGAGTATCCTATTAAAATTTAAGAGTAATTGTGCTTTTATCAATATTAATTATTTAATAAAAGCGGGTTTGCTA
>JAWSUX010000154.1:0-5939 GCA_033852215.1 Colwellia sp.
GTAAGAGTTTTTTATCAGCGTAAAGAAGCCTCTGCGCTGCTAGAATTAGGCGTAGAATGGCGTGTTACACCTGCCGATATGTTATTATATGAATTAAAAACACTGCTTGGTGAAGAAAATGTCACCATGGAGTTTAAGTAAAACGTTTAAAAATTAGTAATATTATTTACAAAAAAAATTTACAAAATTAACCAGAATTGATTAGGTACACATACGTATGTCATTAAACTTTTTAGATTTCGAACAGCCGATAGCTGAACTTGATGCGAAAATTGAAGAATTACAATTGGTGAATAATGGCCAAGAGCTTGATCTTGATTTAGAAGAGCAAATTACTCAGTTACGTGAAAAAAACAAAGAACAGACGAAGAAAATATTTTCTGATCTGGATCCGTGGCAAACAGCGAGAGTGGCTCGTCACCCGCAACGTCCTTATACGTTAGATTATTTACCACGTATCTTTACCGAGTTTGACGAATTGGCTGGTGATCGTGCTTATGCTGATGATAGTGCTATTGTTGGTGGTACAGCCCGTTTAGATGGCATACCAGTGATGGTCATTGGTCATCAAAAAGGCCGTTCTACTAAAGAAAAAGTAAAACGTAATTTTGGTATGCCTCGCCCTGAAGGGTATCGTAAAGCATTACGCTTAATGAAAATGGCTGAGCGTTTTAATATGCCAATCATTACGTTTATTGATACGCCAGGTGCATACCCTGGTATTGGTGCAGAAGAGCGCGGTCAAAGTGAAGCCATTGCAACAAATTTAAAAGTTATGTCACGTTTATCTGTTCCTATTATTTGTACCGTTATTGGTGAGGGCGGCTCTGGTGGCGCATTAGCTATTGGTGTTGGTGATAAAGTAAATATGTTGCAGTATGCAACGTACTCAGTTATTTCGCCTGAAGGCTGTGCCTCTATTTTGTGGAAAACTGCAGAGAAAGCGCCTACTGCCGCTGAAGCTATGGGTATAACAGCTCAGCGTATTAAAGAGTTAGATCTTATTAACAGCATTGTGGAAGAGCCGCTTGGTGGTGCACATCGTGATGTAGACATAATGGCAGCTCAACTTAAGCAAGCGCTTAAAAAAGACTTAGCTGAACTTGAAGGTTTATCTAAAGAAGAGTTAATTGAAAAACGTTATGATAGATTAATGTCGTTTGGTTATTGTTAAAAATGACTAAACATTGATTAGCCAATGACCAATAGATAATTTAAAGCTCTAAGCGACTTGTTTTATAACTTGTTCTTGGAGCTTTATTATTAGTAGCGGTAAATAACGCGTATCAAGAAATAAATACTTATGATAGCTATAGCCCTGAAATGGTAAATAAAAGCGTTATGAATAATATAGAGTCAGTGCTTGTTAGTGCTATTAATAAACAGCCATTATTACCATTAGTGATAGCCTATAGTGGCGGTGTTGACTCACAAGTACTCTTACATACCCTAGCTAAATTATCGAAGAAAAAACTTATCAATAACCCTATTTCTGTTTGTCATGTCAATCATGGTTTAAGTGATAATGCTCAAGCTTGGCAAGAGTTTTCTCGGCAACAATGTCAGCAACTTAACTTACCACTCGTTATCTGTTCCGTAAACGTTAAGGCACAAAAGCAACAATCTCTTGAAGCACTTGCCCGAGATGCTAGATATCAATCGCTTCAGCAAGTAAATACAGATCAGTCGATAATTATCACCGGCCATCATAGTGATGATCAAAGTGAGACTTTTTTGTTAGCGTTAAAACGTGGTGCAGGCTTAAAAGGCTTGTCGGCAATGAGCTCTGAAGCACATTTGGGCAAGCATTTTTTATTGCGGCCATTATTAACTATCTCTCGTGAAAATATTGAAAGTTACGCTAAAAAAAATCAATTGACGTGGGTTGAAGATGAATCGAATAACGATACGCGTTTTGACCGAAACTTTATTCGTAAGCAAATTATGCCACTGCTTAGAGATCGCTGGCCAAGTATTAATAATACGATTAATCGCAGTGCCGCGCATTGCCTTGAAGGGCAGGCATTACTTGATGAACTAGCCGAGCAGGATCTAGCTAAAGTTTCATTAACAGAAAAAAGTTTGCAAGTGAGTCTGTTAATAACCCTATCTAAAGCGCGCTTTAGTAATGTGATTCGATATTTTTTATCACAGCATAACTGTTTAATGCCAAGTACCGAGCAATTAGCGCAGGTATGGCAGCAGTTGTTGGTTAATATTGATAAAAACCCAGAAGTTAAGGTTGGCGATCATTTTTTAAGGCGCTTCAAAGATTCATTACAACTAACGACTATATTCTTGGATGTCAGTGGTTGGCAGCAAGTTATTGATTTATCAGCAGAGGCTACCAATATTGTTCTGCCAGATAACTTAGGGCAGCTGTTTATTTCACTATCAAACTCAAAAGAATCAACAAGTCAACGAGTTAAGGCTGCTGAAGTAGGGCAAGTGGTAAGTATTCGATTTTGCCATAATAACCCTACGTGTTTACCTGACTACAGACAACACTCACGGCCAGTAAAAAAAGTACTACAAGAGCTTGGTATTGCTCCTTGGCAACGTAAACGAACCGCTTTTCTTTACTACGATGATCATTTAGTCGCAGCGATTGGTCACTTTGTTTGTCAACCTTATATAGCTAAAAATGATGAAAGCTGTATTTTTTTATCAATATAAACAATCATTCATTTAGCGTAAATATCAATAGAACTAAAACTTAAGCTAAAACAAAAATAGATAACAAATCACCGCAACAATACACGATACTAACAAGCTTAATATTGCCCCCTCTTTCACCATATCTTTAATAGTAATTTTTCCTGTGCCATAAGCTATAGCATTAGGCGCTGTTGCAACAGGCAACATAAAGGCACAACTTGCACACATAGCCGCGGGTATCATAAAAATCATTGGATCATATCCTGCCGAAGTGGCAGCAACGGCTAATATTGGCATTAACAAAGTAGCAGTGGCGGTATTACTGGTAATTTCAGTTAAATAAGTCACGACCAAACAAATAGTTAATATCATGGCAAGGGCAGGTAAATTGGCTAATGATGTGAGCCATTCACCTAAAATAGCACTTAAACCTGAAGCAACAAAACCTTTCGCAATTGCAATGCCCCCAGCAAATAATAACAACATACCCCAAGGAATATTTTTTGCTGTCTCCCAGTCAAGAATGCGGCCTCCTTTACCATTTGAAGTAATAAACATAATAACCACCGCTGTTAAAGCGACAGTACTATCACCTGCAATAGGTACATTAAATAATTCACTCCAACCACCAAAAGGTGCTTTACGGGTGATCCATGCTAATGCGGTTAAGCCAAATATAATTAGTGTACGACGCTCTTCTATGCGCCACTTTCCTAACGTTGGTAAGGTGATTTTTTCATCGAGGGTGACGTTTCTTGTTAGCCAAAAAGCCATAATAGGTAAGGCAATTAATACGATAGGTACGCCAATTTTCATCCATTCAAAGAAGCTAAACTCTTTACCAGTATGTTCTTCGTATATTCCCATAAAAATCACATTAGGCGGTGTTCCTATTGGCGAGCCAATGCCGCCAACACTTGCTGCATAAGCAATGCCTAATATCAACGCGACTTTAAGCTTAGGGTTGTCTATATGGGCGAGTATAGCCATGGCAATAGGCAGCATAATTAAAGTCGTTGCGGTATTTGATATCCACATCGATAATACACCGGATGCAAGCATAAACCCCATCACTAACCTACGGCCACTTGATACGCCGACTAAGCGAACCATATAAACAGCCATACGTTCATGAGCACCGCTTTTTTCTAAGGCCTTCGATAACATAAAAGCGCCCATTAGCAGTAAAATAACATGGCTGCCGAGTGAGGAGGCAACCGTTTTATGGTCGACAATGCCAAACAAAGGTAAAAGGGCAAAAGGAACTAATGATGTCGCAGGAATTGGAATAGGCTCGGTAACCCACCAGACAACGGTTAATAACGTTATTGCGGCGGCAATAGACGCTTTTTCATCTAAGCCTATTTGGCTCAGAAAAAAGTAGCATAATAAAGCTGTAATTGGGCCAAATAGCAGAAAGAAATATTTATTTATCGACATATTAACTGTTGTCCTTAGTTACTTTTAATTATTTTGACGTTGCCAAGTGATGTGAAGTTGCTGCTATTACTGCCAGTTTAGCGGCTAAGATTACGGCAACTACATTTTGTGATACCAAATTTTTTGAGAGTAGCTTTTTAAAAAGGAAGTTTTTGTTTTGGCTGAGTTTACAGTCGTTATACTTATGGATCATTATTTTTCTGTTATAGATCGTTTATGGGCAGAGTTTTATCATTGCAGCATGGATTTGTCTAGTGACTAGCGAATAACAACGTTATTTGGCGGTAGAAAAGTTTATTTTTCTGCCATAAGCACTCATTATTTATTTTCATATAAAATTTAATTTACTGTACAATTACGCACATTAAAATGTGACCTCTTATTTAATGGAAATATTATGCCAAGCGAACAAGCATTAAAAAACCGTAGTAATTCAAGCTGTGAACTTTGTACATCAACTGAAAATTTATCTGTTTACCCTGTGCCACCCACTAGTGACTTAAGCGCTCAGCAATCTATTTATATTTGCCAATGTTGTTTGTCTCAAATGACAGGTGAAACTGAATTCGATGTTAATCATTGGCGCTGTTTAAATGACAGTATGTGGAATCAAGAGCCTGCGGTACAAGTTATGTCTTACCGTATGTTGCATAAATTGTCTTCAGAGAGTTGGGCGCAAGATGCTATAGAAATGCTCTATCTAGAAGATGAAGTGAAAACATGGGCGGAGCAGGGCATTGCTGCAGAGCGAAGTAATGGACCTACCCGTGATAGTAATGGAGCAGAGTTACAAGATGGCGACAATGTTACTTTGATCAAAGATCTAAAAGTTAAGGGTGCTAACTTCACAGCTAAACAAGGTACTATAGTGCGCGGTATTACCTTAACTGATAACCCTGAACATATCGAAGGTAAAGTAAACGGCACACGTATTGTACTCGTTGCTGCCTATTTGAAGAAAGCTTAATGAAGCGAAAAATATAAATATTATTCACTAGGTAAATTACTCGTTGATTTGTCTAGTGAGTCTAACGGGTATTTATGCTAGAAAACACCTTACAACCACCGTTTTACTTTTTGGCAATATTCTTTAAATTCCTCACCGAATAACAGCATCAACATGCGCTCTTCAGGCATAATTTGATATCGTGTAATGTAAATTATAAAGATAGGAATTATAAAGAAACTTGTTATATTTTGAAGATAAACCGCTACCGCGATAATAATCAATAATAACGCTACATACATTGGATTACGAGAAAAACGGTATATTCCAGAGGAAACAATGCTACTAGATTTTTCTAGCCGAATAGGGTTAACTGTTGTTTTTTCTTGTCGAAAAGAATAAACAGCTAATAAGCCAATAATGGCAGCTAAAATAAATAAAACAACGGATAGGCTCAGACTAAATGGCCAAAAGTAGCTTGATTCGGGGACTAATTTAGCTAAAGCCACCATAAGTAAGATGGCGATAAATATCTGTAGTACAGGGATTACCTTTAATTCCATTTTATTAACGCTAACTGTTTTTGTTATTTACTGATGTTTCTTTCTAAAAGACTCACAAGCTATTTTATCTTCACATTCACCATAAAGATACAAACTGTGATTGGTCAGCTTTATTTTATGATGTTCAGCAATATCACTTTGTCTTTGCTCTATGACATCATCTTCAAATTCAACAACTTTACCGCATTTTAAACAAACCAGATGATCGTGGTGAGCTTTATGTGCTAATTCAAAAACAGACTTACCACCTTCAAAGTGATGGCGAGTTACAATACCAGCATCATCAAATTGGTTTAAGACACGGTAAACCGTTGCTAAACCAATTTCTTCTT